>BJFP01000150.1 GCA_014189875.1 Verrucomicrobiota bacterium
GGAACCCCACCACCATGCAAACCACAATCATAACTCTCGGCTTGACGCTGTTGATGGTCTCGCCCGTCGCGGCTGCCGAGCCGGGGGGCGACGCGAAAGCAGTGCGCTCGTTTCTGGAAGCGCACTGCATCGACTGCCACGGCAAGAAAGACCCGGAAGGCAAGGTCTCGCTGTCGTCTCTGTCCGTCGAGTCGAAAGCTTCCCGGGACATCGAGACATGGAAGAAGGTTTACGAGCAACTGGATCATGGCCAAATGCCCCCGCCCGACGAGAAGCAGCCGCCTTCCGCGGATCGGCAGTTCGCGGTCGCTTCGATCAAGGCGAACCTGAAAGCGGCGGGGGTGAAGTTTGACGAACTCAAGGAATTGCTTCCGAGCCGAGGGAATTGGGTTGATCACAACGCGATCTTCTCCGGCAAGGCGGTAGGCGAAGCCGGCACGCCCAGCCGCGTCTGGCGGCTGTCGTCCGAGAGCTACAGGCAGTTCTTCGCCCGGTTGGATGAACGCTATGCGCTCGAAATCTTCTCGCGTGGCCCGGAGTTCAAACCGCCATGGAATCTGACTCGGAAGTGGGATTTCACCGACTACTCCTCGCTTCATCGGATCAGCGGCGCGGAATACGAACATCATTTGGGTAACTGCACAACACTCGGCAGAAAAATCGTCGGGAAGATCAACCGGCTGCCATCGCTCAAAAACCTCGCAACGGCGCTGAACGCGGGCAAGGCGGCGACGCCCGGGCAGTTGGAAGCCGCAGTCGTCGAGACGTTCAATGAACTGCTGCGTTTGCCTCTCGACCCTGCCACGTTGAAGGCGAAGAGCGAAAACCTCGGGAAGCTTCTCGAGTCGCTGGACGCTCCATTGGCCGGGGAGCAGCTTCTGCTTTCGGTGCTGAGCCACCCCGAGGTGCTGTATCGGATTGAGCGACCGAATGGAGATGCGAAACGCGGCCCGATGGCGCCGCGGCATACGGCACGGGCGATCTCCTTCACGCTGACCGACCGGGAACCGGATGCGCTGCTTTGGCAGGCGGCGATGGATGGGAAACTTGCGACCCGCGAAGAGGTGCGTCAGCAGGTCGAACGCATTCTGACCGACCCGGCCGTTCCCAAGCCGCGATTACTCGGCTTCTTCCAAGAATACTTCGGCTACACGACCGCACCCGATATCGCGAAGTGCACGGCAACCGTGAATGAGTACCAGTTGTCGCACAATGGCGGCTGCGAGTTCCAGAATGGCTACGCCAGCCGATTCGTCCGTGACACAGATCGGCTCGTCGAGTGGGTCTTGGAATCCGACAAGGAGGTGCTGCGGACTCTGTTGACGACGCGCAAGTCGTTCTGGAGTGGCTATGGTCCGGCGTATTACCACAAGCGGCTTCCTGCCATTTACGCCGACACAAAACGCGACATGACGGCTAAGGCGGCCAAGGAAGGCAAGCCCGTGGATGAAACCAAACTCGAAGAGGAGAAATTGAGAAAACGCGATGAATTTTTGCGTGGGTTATTTCAAGGTGGCGCCGAAGTCGGAATGCAACGGGACATCTATGGCCTACAGAGGTTGGAATCCGAAAAACACTGGGCCTTTGTTCGGCAGCCAGTCCTCTATTCAAAGCCCCGCACTCCCTCGCCCGACATTAACGACTGGCTCGCCGGCAAACCGTACGACGTCCATCCCGAAGAGCGGATCGGCATTCTCACGCAGGCCAGTTGGCTGGTTTCGATGTCGTCAAACTTCGACAACCACGCGATCCATCGCGGCCGCTGGATTCGCGAACGGCTGCTCGGCGGCCGCATTCTGGAGGTGCCAATCACCGTCAACGCGATGCTCCCCAACGAACCGCATCGAGGCCTGCGCGACCGGATGCGCGTGACCCGCGAGGAATACTGCTGGAAATGCCACAAGACGGTGGACCCGTTGGGTCTGCCTTTCGAGCAGTACGACCATTTCGGCCGGTATCGGACGATGGAGATCGTCGTGGACAAGGAGAAAACCGACAGGGGTCGCGCCAAGAACCCGTTGAATCCGCGGACGATGACGACGATTCCCATCGACACGACCGGTGCCATCAGGGAAAGCGGCGATCCGAAGAACGACGGCGAAGTGAAGGGGCCATTCGACTTGATCGAAAAGTTGGCCCAGTCGGAACGTGTCGAGCAGGTGTTCGTGCGGCATGTGTTCCGCTATTTCGTCGGACGCAACGAGACGCTGGCCGACGGGCCAACGCTCGTCGCCGCGCACAAGGCCTACCGCGACAGCAACGGCAGCTTCAAGGCGCTGCTGGTGTCGCTGTTGTCGTCAGAACCGTTTCTAATTCGCAGCCAACCCAAGTAAACGATGACAGCGAACCAACTCAACCGCCGAACCGTACGCCAGGGTTTCGCGCTCCGTGCCGTCCGGCTTTTCTTTCTAAGTTTCGCCGCGTTGCTGGCATTGCATTTCACCCTCCACGCTCAAGAGCAGAAAGTGCCGCCGAAGCACTTCACGAACAGCATCGGGATGAAGTTCGCGTGGATTCCCCCAGGCAGCTTCGTGATGGGCAGTCCACAGGCGGAAAAACAACGCAATGACTCCGAAACCCAGCACAAGGTCACGCTGACCAAAGGTTTTTACATGGGCGTCCACCTCGTAACCCAGGAACAATGGCAGGAAGTGATGGGTAAGAATCCCAGCCAGTTGACCGGCGACAAGAACTTGCCGGTGGACACCGTTGCCTGGGGCGATTGCCAGGCCTTCATCAAGAAGTTGCAAGAGAAGGAAGCAGACAAGAAGGCGTATCGCTTGCCAACCGAAGCCGAATGGGAGTACGCTTGTCGCGCGGGCACGACAACGCCGTTTCATTTCGGTGACACCATTTCGACGGTTCAGGCGAATTACGATGGCAACTTCGCCTACGGCGCCGGCAAAAAGGGAATCTGCCGGGGGAAGACGACGCCGGTGGACACATTCCCCGCCAATGCGTGGGGTTTGCACGATATGCACGGCAATCTCTGGCAATGGTGCCAGGATTGGTATGGGGACTATCCAAAAGCCGATGTGACTGACCCGAAGGGGCCGGAAAAAGCTGATACGCGCGTGATTCGTGGCGGAACGTGGTATTTCGGTCCCTCGCTTTGCCGCTCGGCCCGCCGCGACGGATTTTCGGCTAACAACCGCGACAGGCACTACGGTTTCCGCCTTTGCTTCTTTCCGGAGACAAACCAATGAATGTCCTTCCTAACTCTCTGAAAATGGTAACCCCCCCGACCAACTCGACCACCGCAGCGCACTCAAGGGCCTATCGCGTGGCACCGGCGCCAGCTTCAAGGCGCTGCTGGTCTCGCTCCTGTCCTCGGAGTCCTTCCTCTTCCGCACGGTTCCCGTCCTTGCAAAGAATTCCCCATGAATGCTTCCGCGTGGCGGCACCCGCTTGGCGCTGCTACGAGGCCGGCAGGCACCTACCACTGCCCGCCGCCAGTCCGCCCTGACGCTTTCCGGTGCGGCGGGCGCGAAAACAAATTCTTGCTAATTCAATGCCACCCGGAAGATTGATTCACTGGGCTCTCCATGAACAAATTCACTCCGGATTTTCATCCATGACTCACATCTCCACACCCGCCGACGCTCGTCCGCGTCCTGACCGCCCTTAGAACGCCAGGGTAATGCCCTCCACCAGCGATACTAATTCGTGATGTCTCCCGCCATTCCCAATATTAGACCGTTCCTTGTCGTCGCAGCCGTGTTGGGCGTATTTTGCGGCGGGCTGCTGCGCGCCGCCGAACCCGAATTGCCTGAGGCCGAACGCGAGTCTTTCGAACAGAAAGTGCGGCCGATTCTAACGCAGCACTGCTACTCCTGCCATTCCCACGCTGGGGGCAAGATCAAAGGAGGGCTGTCTCTCGACTCCAAGAGCGGTTGGGAAAAAGGGGGCGACTCGGGACCGGCAGTGACGCCGCGCAAGCCGGAGAAAAGCCTGTTGATCCAGGCAGTGCGTCAGGTCGACGCCGATTTGAAAATGCCGCCTAAGGGGAAGCTGAGCGACGCGGAGATTCAGACGCTTTCCGATTGGGTCGCGCGTGGTGCGCCCGATCCGCGAGTCCTCGCGCCGCGTTCAACAGCGCTCGATTGGTGGTCGCTCCAGTCGCTGGTCCGGCCTGCTGTTCCGGACGGCGCAAAGCATCCAGTCGACGCCTTCGTGCTGGAGAAGCTCCGCGCGCACCAACTTTCGCCGACGCGTGAAGCCGACCGACGGAGCCTGATTCGTCGGCTGTCGTTCGATCTTCACGGTCTGCCGCCTGCGCCGGCGGAGGTCGAGGCGTTCGTTGCCGATCGAGATCCTAACGCCTATGAGAAGCTGGTCGATCGGCTGCTCGGATCGCCGCAGTATGGGGAGCGATGGGCTCGGCACTGGCTGGATGTGGTGCGGTATGGCGATTCCAACGGCAACGAGCACGACGGCATCCGCCAAAACGCTTGGCGGTATCGCGATTACGTGATCGAAGCATGGAACCGCGATACGCCGTACGCGCGCTTCGTCCAAGAGCAACTGGCGGCCGATGCGTTCTTTCCCGAGCAGGCGGAACTGACGGCGGCCCTTGGCTTCCTGGCGGCCGGCCCCAACGTGGCGAGCGGAAACGCCAACCTGATTCGCGATGATTACGTTGCGACTGCGGTTGCTGCGTTCACTAGCATGACGGTGCAGTGCGCGCGTTGCCATCATCACAAATTTGATCCGATCTCGCAGGAAGATTACTACGGCCTGCAATCGGTATTCATGGGGGTTGTTCGCCGGGACGTAAAGATTGATTTCGACCCCAAGATTCGCGCGACGCGTGCGAAATGGGAAACGCTTTCGATGCGAACAAGATCCGCCCCCAACAATCAGCGCGAGCCCAAGCTCATCGATGCGGAGAAGTCGCTGCTCGCCGAGTGGCAGCGCGCCTACCACGAGTTCGCAAAGCGTTGGCGTCTTTTCGCCGCGAAGGGCGAGTGGCTCGAACCGCGGCCCGACGGCGCGACGTTCGTTGCCCGGCCGGACGCCGAGTCGTTTGTCGTTAGGGGACCCGTTCCAGCCGGCGCGCTGGAACTCGTTCGCCTGGAACTTCTCACCGATCCACGGCTGCCGGAAGGCGGTCCCGGTCGGGGAGAGAAAGGCGCGTTCTCGTTGAACGAAATCAATTTCACCTTGCATCTGCAAGGCAAGGAAAAGATGAGGAATTTGGGTGTGAAGTCGGTTGTGGCCGACGCCTCGACAAAAGCCTCCCCCCCGCAACGCGCCGTCGACAACAAACCCGAAACCGGTTGGGATGGCGATCCGGCCCGACAGGGCAAGGCTCGTGTGGCCGTGTTCGCGCTGGGCAACGTGCCGAACCCGCTGCCCGAGGGCGCAGAGATGGAAATTACGATCCAGTGCGCGAAATCGCAGGGGATCGGCTGTTTCCGCTGGTCAACTTGCGGGGAACAGCTCTCGCCCTACGCGGTTGTCCCCTGGCCAGTGGCCGAGGCGATCGCATCGCCGGCGGAGACTCGCAGTGAAGCCCAGTGGCTGGCGCTGGCGGGCCATGCGTTGCCGATCCGCTACGAAACCGAACTGAAAGCGCTGCCGCCAGCGACCGAGTATCATATCGCGTCGGGCCCTTTGCCCCTTCAGCCGCAACAGAAGATGGGGAAAGCGAGCATCCTTCGCCGCGGCGAGGAAAAAATGGCAATCGGCACCGCCGAGCCTGGCGCGCTCTCCTGCGTGACGGCCATTCCCGCCCGAGTTCCCACGGACCGGCAATCGGAACCGCAACTGCGAGCCTGGCTTGCCGATTGGCTGGTGCACCCCGAGAATCCTCTCACGTGGCGCAGTATCGTGAATCGGGTTTGGCAGCACCATTTCGGCGTGGGCATTGTCGATACACCCAACGATTTCGGCCAGATGGGTGGGGCGCCGTCCCATCCCGAGTTGCTCAATTGGCTGGCTTGTGAATTCCGCGATGGCGGCGGCTCACTGAAGAAGCTGCATCGCTTGATCGTTACTAGCGCGACCTATCGGCAGGCGGTCGCCGCGAATCCGGCCGCAGAAAAGATCGACGCCGCCAATCGCCTGCTGTGGCGGATGAACGGCGTTCGTCTCGACGCCGAATCGTACCGCGACGCCGTGCTTGCAGTTAGCGGCCGCCTCGACCTGAGCATGGGCGGGCCCAGCATTCCACAATATGTCCATAAAGGGAGCCACAACACCACGCCGATAGCCGAGTATGCGGACTTCGATTGGGGCAACGCGCCGCGACGGCGCAGCATCTATCGCCAAATCTTGCGTACTCGGCCCGACCCGTTCATGTCGGCCATGGACTTCCCGGACGCCTCTCAGTTTGTTCCCGCTCGCCAGGCGTCGATCTCCCCGCTGCAGGCCCTGGTGCTTTGGAACAACGGGTTCGTTTTGCGACATTGCGAATTTGTCGCAGCCCGCATCGCCGGCGAGCACAAAGTTCCCGAAGCGCAGACCCGTGAAGCGTTTCGACTCGCACTACAGCGCGAACCAAGCGGCGCGGAATCGGCCGATTTCTCCGCCTATATCGAACGCCACGGTCTGCCGGCCGCCTGCCGATTGCTATTCAACGCCAACGAATTTATGTTTCTGCAATGATTAATTCCCACGCCGCGTCCGCAGCCCCGATTACCTTTGGAGAAGCCGATCAATGAAACCAACCTCCTTGCCCGCTCTGGCGACCCGCCGTGAATTTCTTTGGCAGGCCGGCGGCGGACTGACTGGCTTGGCGCTCGCCGATCTTCTGGTGCAAGACGGGCTTGCCGCGGAAGGCGCTCCTCGGCCCGAACTAAACGGCGGAATTCACCACCCCGCTCGTGTTCGGCGTGTGATTCAATTGTTCATGAACGGCGGCGTCAGCCATGTCGACAGTTTCGACTATCGGCCCGAACTTCAAAAACGCAACGGCGAGAAAGTCGGGGGCGGAACGCTCTTGGCTTCGCCGTTCACGTTTGAGCGGTTTGGCAAGGCGGGCCGGCTCGTGAGCACGCTCTTTGCCCATCAAGCAAAGCATGTTGACGACCTGACCTTTCTTTCCGGCATGTACACCGGAAACAGCACCCACGGCATCAGCAGCTACATGATGAACACCGGCTTCGGCCTGCCGGGGTTCCCTTGCCTGGGTGCGTGGGTGTCGTACGGGTTGGGCCAAATCAGCCAGAATCTGCCTGCGTTCGTCGTGTTGCCGGACAAAGTCGGCATGCCGTACAACGGTGAGGGCAATTTCACCAGCGGCTTTTTGTCGGCCCTTCATGCCGGCAACGTCGTGAAGGCGGGCGGTCGCACGCCGATTCCCGACCTGTTCGCCCACGAACGGCATAAATTCGTCACTCCCGATGCCGACCGGGAAGGCATGTCGCTTCTGGGCAAGCTCAACGCAGACCACCACCGCCAGCATCCGGAAGACGCCCGTCTCGACGCGCGTATCGCCGCCTACGAAATGGCCGCGCGCATGCAGAGCAGCGCGCCGGAAGCGTTCGATCTGAGCCAGGAAACGGAGGCCACGCACCAAGCGTATGGCCTGAACGGAAAACTGAGCGACGATTTTGGCCGTCGCTGCCTGCTGGCGCGCCGTTTGGCGGAGCGCGGCGTGCGGTTCATCCAAGTGTGGAGTGGGCAGGATGGGCCGAGCGGCAACTGGGACAATCACGGCGATATTGCCAAAAACTTCAAGACTCAGGCTGAAAAAGTCGATCAGCCGACTGGCGCGCTGATCCAGGACCTGAAGCAGCGCGGTCTGCTGGCCGACACGCTGCTGATGTTCTGCACGGAGTTCGGCCGCACGGCGACCAGTCAGGGCAGCACAGGCCGCGATCACAACGGCCATGCGTTCACGGTCTGGCTCGCTGGCGCGGGCTTGAAACCCGGATTCTCGTACGGCGAGACGGACGAGTTCGGCGCGAAGGCGGTGGTGAATACCACCAACCATCACGATTTCCACGCCACCGTGTTGCACCTGCTGGGCATCGACCACACCCGATTGACCTTCCGCCACAACGGGATCGACCGCCGCCTCACGGATGTCCACGGCCGCGTAATCAAGGAAATTCTCGCCTAGTCGCATTGCTTGCCACGACCTGCGTCAAGGGACTAAGAAACGGAGGAGCACTATCAGTCCGTCACTCTGTAATCGAAGGTGATTTACGCCTTACCGGTTGATTTGCTCAACCGACCCCCTCACTCTCCGACGCCCGTCTGCGTTCTGATCGTTTCCGGTGCGGCGGGCGCGAAGGCAAATTCCTGCTAATGCAATGCCACCCGGAAGATTCATTCACCAAGCTCTCCTTTAACAAAATCCAAATCCGCGTTTTCATCCATGACTCATATCTCCACACCCGCTGACGCCCGTCCGCGTTCTGACCGCTTCCGGTGCGGCGGGCGCGAATGCAATTTCCTGGCAGCCATGCTGAAAACGATCGTCGGGATGTGTCTGCTCGTATTCGCTGCGGCCGGAGGGGCCCGGGCCGCGGATGAGCCCGCCGAGACGCTGACCAAGTTGACGGTGGAGCGCGCGCGGGAACTGGCCGCGAACAAGGGGGATCTTCGGCTCCCTAAAGTTGCCAGCCTCTCCCCGGAGGCGGCCGCGGAACTTGCCAAGCTCGATGGCCGGCTCTTTCTCGACGGCCTGACGGAGCTTCCTCTCGAAGTGGCCCGGGCACTGGTTCCCTTCAAGGGCAACATGAGCCTGGGTGGATTAACGTCGCTCCCCGAGGAATTGGCAGCCGTCCTCGGATCGCGAGCAATCGGCAACACGCACTTGGATGGATTAACAACGATAGATCCGGCCTCAGCCAGGAAATTCGACTCGCATCGACATTCGCTGTATTTCAACGGTGTCAAGTCGATGTCCGACGAGACCGCTGCAGCCTTTGAATCCTATCGTGGATCTTCTCTGGTTTTGGCGAACCTGTCCGACATCTCTGACAAGGGGGTGATCTCGTTGGCAAGGCACAACAAGGGGAATGTGCTCGTGCTCGGCATCACCACGCTCTCGCCCGAAGCGGCAGCCGTCCTCGCGCAGCGCAAAGGGAAAATCAAGCTTCGCAGCCTGACTTCCCTCTCCGATGAGGCGGCCAAGAACCTGGTTCAAACCGACGCCGAACTGACTCTTACCAAACTCACCGAGATTTCGGCGGAGGCAGCCGAACTCTTGCGTTCCAAAAAGGTCGATCTGCCGAAGAAGTTTCGCCAATGAGAACCATCGTCGCAGGCTCCTTCCCTTCCGCCTTGGCTGGAAATCTTCCCTGCAAAGCGACCCGATCGTGTGTCGCATCAGTCGGCATCCGGCGGGATCGCATGCCTCTCTCCCTCACGTCAAAGGAGGATTTGAAGCGATGCTGTTTTCCATTTAGCGTCCCTGCGCCGGCCACGATACCCCACTGACCCACGAATAAATCGAACTCCAAATCATGAACCCATTCCATCACCTCAATGACCGTCGCTCATTCCTCAAGGGCGTCTCACTCGGCACCGGAGGGCTTCTGCTCGCCCCGCTCTTGCAGAAGATCGCCGCGGCCGCGGACGGCAATGTTACGCCGCCGAAACGCGTCGTCTTTATCGTCTTCGACAATGGCTTTCGCGAAATCGACGGCACGCTGCCCGAGGGTGTTCCGCTGGAATCCAACGAGCTTCGGCAGATCCCCCTCAAGGGTTTGAAGCTCCCGCTGGACATCGAGCCATTCGCGCCATTCCAGGACCGGATGACGATCCTGCACGGCTTGAGGGGCAACAATGCGGTGGACCACGGCGGCTTCTTCACGGCGCTCTCGGGGATTCCGGGCAACA
>BJFP01000151.1 GCA_014189875.1 Verrucomicrobiota bacterium
CGAACTGCGCCTCGACGCCCGCGAGGAATTTGCGCTCCTGCTCGGGGATGCCGAGCCGCTCGAAGGTGCGCTTCTCGGCGTCCGTGACATCGTCCCACGAGCGCTTCGGCTTTTGGCCGTTCGCGAGATAGTAGCGGATCTTTTGGAAGACGATGTTCTCCAGATCCTTCGAGGCCCAGTGCGTCGGCATCGGCTTGGAAAAGAACACGTCGAGCGCCTTGTGGCGGAACTCGCGGATCCAGTCCGGCTCGTTTTTCACGTCGGAAATGTAGTCAATCGTCGCGTGCGTCAGGCCCGTGCCCGCGTCGAATTTGTGCTCCTCGGGATAGGAAAAATTCCCGGCGGTACGGTCAATGTCGAGTTGCGTCGCCTGATCGGTGATGGGTTCGAGTAGTTCAGTGCTCATGCTTGCCTCCTTGTTGAAAAATTACGCCGCCGCTGCTGCCGGGATCAGCCAGTCGTAGCCCTTCGCCTCGAGTTCGAGTGCGAGTTCCTTGCCGTCCGTGTGGACGATGCGTCCGCCCACGAGCACATGCACCACGTCGGGCACGATGTAGTCGAGCAGACGCTGGTAATGCGTGATGACGAGGAAGCCGCGCTCCGGGCTGCGCATAGCGTTCACGCCGTTCGAGACGATCTTTAGTGCATCAATGTCGAGACCGCTGTCGGTCTCATCGAGGATGGCATATTTCGGCTCCAGCATGAGCATCTGCAGGATTTCGTTCCGCTTCTTTTCACCGCCGGAGAACCCCTCGTTCACCGAGCGCGCGGTGAACTTCCGATCCATCTCCAGCATGTCCATCTTCTCATAGAGCCGCGCGTAATAATCCGTCGCTTCGAGTTCCTCGCCCTCGGGCAGGCGCGCCTGCAATGCGGCACGCAGGAAGTTCGCGTTCGAGACGCCGGGGATTTCCATCGGGTATTGGAATGCGAGAAAAATGCCGGCGCGCGAACGCTCATCGGGCGCCATGCCGAGGATGCTCACGCCGTCGAGCAGCACTTCGCCCTCGGTCACTTCGTAGTCGGGATGCCCGCCGAGGACTTTGCTCAGCGTGCTCTTGCCGGAACCGTTCGGCCCCATGATCGCGTGGACTTTCCCCTTCTCGATCGTGAGGTCGAGGCCGCGAAGGATTTCGGTTCCGTTCGAGACGATGCGGGCGTGCAGGTTTTTGATTTCGAGACTCATTGGTTTTGGAAAAATTGGGATCAGTTGCGCTTCGATGCCTTCGCTTTCGCCGAGGCATCAGCGGCACACTTCGGGCACTTGCCGCGGAATGCGACCTCATGGTGCGCGATGATGAGATTCTGCGGAAATTCCCACACATCCTCGGGGCGCTTCCGGTTGCGCAGCGGGATGTCCGACACGCCGCCGCAGTCCTCGCAGAAAAAGTGCGCGTGTTCCTCGAGATTCGGGCAGTAGCGCGCCGGGCCGCGTTCGTCGGCCACCGTCTTTGCGAGCCCGCAGTCGGTCAGTGTCTCGAGGCAGTTGTAAACCGTCGCGAGCGAGATGGAGGAAACCCGTTCACGCACACGCGTGAATACCTCGACCGCCGTGGGATGATCGCGCTTGCCCATGAGCACGTCGTAAACGGCGCGGCGCTGATCGGTCATCCGCAGGCCGTGGCCGTGGATCTTTTCATCGGGCGAGGGGGAATGGGAGGCTGGCTTGTTCATCTGCCAAAAACAGAGCACCGGGGCTTAACCTTATCAAGAACAATTCTTATTTAGGTTAGGCTTGCAGGCACCGGACCGCTGCGCCGAGCTCGTGCGGAAGGGCTTTCGCGCTTTCCAGACGCGCCTTGTCCGGTATGCTTTCCAGCACTTTCACAATGAAGAAACTCCTGATCCTGCTGCTCGTGCTCGTCGCCGGCTTTTTTGCGCTGAAAAAATGGAGCCCCGACACCCTGCGAAAGATCACGCCGCTCATCCCGCGTTCCGGCAAGCAGAGCGATGCGCTGGAGCCGCAGCCCGCGCTGCCGCCGCCGGAGCCGGCGCCCGTGGCGGGCAAGGGCACGGACGAGCCGAAGCTGACGCCTTCCTCTACGTCCGCGGCGAAGACCGTGGCGGTGGACAAGACCGCGCAGATCGTCGTGCTCTGCTACCACCGCGTCGAGGGCACGGCGGGCGGCACGCTGAGTATCTCGCCCGAGCTTTTCGAGCAGCACATGCAGCGGCTGAAGGACCACGGCATCACGGTGATTTCCATGCAGGACTTCCTCGCATGGCGGCGCAACGAAAAGACGATCCCGCCGAAGTGTGCGCTCATCACGATTGACGACGGCTACGTGTCCGCCTTCGAGACCGCGCGCCCGATCTTAAAAAAATTCGGCTACCCGTGGACATACTTCATCTACACCAAGTTCATCGGCACCGGCGGCAAGAGCATCACATGGGAACAGCTCGCGACGCTGCGCGACGAGGGCGTGGAAATCGGTGCGCACACAGCCTCGCACCAGAATTTGCGCGACACGCACGGCAAGACTCCCGAGGCGTTCGACTCGTGGCTGAACGAGGAGATCATCGGCTCGAAGCAGCTCATCGAGAAAAAGCTCGGCGTCCGCTGCGCCGTCTTCGCCTACCCCGAGGGACGCTACAACGCGAAGGTCCTCGACGTGGTGAAAGTCGCGGGCTTCGAGGCTTCGTTCACCGTGTATGGCCAGCGCATCACGCACGGCGCAAACGCGGAAAAAATCGGACGCTACGCCTGGTACAGCCGCCGTCCGCAGGACATGGAGCTCGCGCTGAATTTCTCCGGCCCGGTCACCCCGTCGGAATCCGAGCCGCCCGCCGCGTCGGAACTTGCCGCCGCGATGCTGGTCACGCAGCCGGCGAACGGCGACACCATCTCCGACTCCGTGCCCGTGCTGAAGGCGAACCTCGGCGCGCTCGGCGAGTTCGACGAAAACACGCTCACGCTGCGCCTGAGCGGCGTGGGGCCGATTCCCGCGAAGTTCGATCGCGAGAACAAAATCATCGAGGCCAGGCCGCCGCAGCCGTTGAAGCCCGGCGAATACACCGTCTTTGTGTCGGCAAAGAACGGCGCAAAAAAAATGGAGACGCAGTGGAGCTTCAAGGTCGTGCCGGCGAAGGGGCTGAACACGACGCTCAACCGCTGAGAATTAGTTGAGGGTTGAATGTTGAGTCTTGAGAGGGTGGGGCATGGAAGGCCGGTTGCCCGACGACCGATGCCATCTTTCGGAAATAAAGAGGCTCTTGGTGACAGCGCACCTCGGGGGACGCTGCTGAAACAGCCACAAATTCAGGGAACCCGCAGAGGGGAATCAGGCCGCCTCTTTCTGCGGTTCGATTTCAAATTCGGGAGTGTGCGTTGTTTGTGAAACTCTGATGACCTGCAGCCGCGAGACCACCGGCCAAAAGCGCGGTAAATATTCTCCCTGCGGGACGCCTCTCAACTCTCAACCGCATTCCCTACGGCGCGAGACGCTCGATTTTCCACGCACCGTCGGCGAGACGCGTGTAGCGCAGGCGGTCGTGCAGGCGGCTGCTGCGGCCTTGCCAAAATTCGATCGTCGCCGGGCGCACGATGTAGCCGCCCCAGTGCTCCGGCGCGGGCGGATTCTCGCCGAAGCGCGCCTTTGCCTCCTCGAAATTTTTCTCCAGCGCCGCGCGATCCGCAAGCACGTCGCTCTGCCGCGAAGCCCACGCGCCGAGCCGGCTCGCGAGCGGACGCTTCGGAAAATAAGCCTCCGTCTCCGCGCGCGGCACCTTCTCCACACGGCCCGTCACATTCACCTGCCGCTCGAGTTCGCCCCAGCGGAAGGTGAGCGCGCAGCGCGTCTCATGCGCAAGCTGGCGGCCCTTTGCGCTCTCGTAATTGGTGAAAAATGAGAAGCCGCGCAAGTCACAGCCCTTCAGCAGCACCGTGCGCGACCACGGCTGGTCGGTCGCATCCACCGTCGCGAGCGTCATCGCATTTGGTTCGAGGAGCTGCTGCGCGATCGCCTCCGCAAGCCATTTCTGAAACTGCCGCAGCGGATCGGGATCGAGTTCGCCCTCGAGGAGCCCGCGCTGCCCATATTCCTCGCGGAGGTGTGCGATGTCGAAATTGCTGGCCATGCGCGGAGTATTGCCATGCGCGGAGCCATGCGCAACACGCCGGTGTGCGTCCTCCGACGGTCGCAGTGGAGCGCCGCCCGTGGAGCAAAGTGGCCGCCGGGGACGGCAGCGCTTCACGGGCAGCGCTCCACTCGCTCCCGCTCAGCGCACCTTCGGCTGCGTGATGTGGGGCTCGCGGAGGTAGAGCGGCTCGAGATCGCCTTCGGCGCAGATGCCGCGTCCTTCCGCCGCGAGACGCGCGATCGTGAGCGCATTCGGCCGTGCGATGATCGCCTGCGGCGCAAGGTCGAGTGCCTCCGCGGAAAGCACCGGCCAGCCCGGCAGCGCGGCGATGCGCGCGAGCAGGCCCGCGGCATCCGTGAGCAGCGGGCCCTCGGTGCAGGTGCCGCGTTCGACCTTTGTGAAATAGAATGTCTCGCGCCGCGCGTCGCCGATCGCGATGTGATGATCCAGATCGCATTCCCATGCTGCGACGCTCGGGATTCCCACGAGCCTCGCGCCCGTCGCCATCGCGAGGCCTATCGCAGTTGCGATCGCGATCCGCACGCCCGCATAGCTTCCGGGGCCGAGGCCGATGGCGATGCAGTCGAAGCGCCCGGCGAGATCGCGCGCCCGCTCGATCAGCGGCACGAGCGCGCAGCCATGGTTGCGATCCGAGATGCACGCCTCGTCGAGCAGGACGCGCCCGCCGTCGACCAGCGCGACGCTGCCGTGCGAGGTCGAGGTATCAATCGCGAGCACCTTCATGCGCGTGCCTCCTCAGTGATCTCGCGGATGTCGCCGTCGCCTTTGGCGCTTCCCGTGACTGCGCGCAGGCGGAACCAGCGCGTGCCCGCAGGCAGCACGGCGGGAAATTTCCCGGCCCACTCGATCACGAGCACGCCGCCAGCGCCGAGGTAGTCATCGAGCCCGATGCGCAGCACCTCGTCCTCGCTTTCGAGCCGGTAAAAATCAAAGTGGAAAAGCGGCAGCCGTCCGCCGGTGTATTCGTGGACGAGCGTGAACGTCGGGCTCGTCACGTCGCCTTCGCAGCCGAGGCCCGCGGCGATGCCTTTGACGAAATGCGTCTTGCCCGCGCCAAGATCGCCGTCGAGCGCTACCACATCGCCCGCACGCAGCGTGGTCGCGAGCGCGCTGCCATGTGCGAAAGTATCCGCCGGGCTATGCGAAGTGATCGTGGCCACGGGGTTTCGGTTTTGTTGAACGCCGCTTCGCGGATGCGGGCGAGTTTCGTAACGCGGACAATCCTGTCCGCTGAACCGCGAGACTGTGGACAGGATTGTCCGCGTTACGACGGCGCAGCGCGCCGATTTTCGTCAGCGGCAGCTTTGGAAATTTCCTGCGCCACTGTGCTTCGAGACGCGATGCGTCGGCAGGACGTACCGCGAACAGCAGCTCGAAATCCTCCCCGTCGCTAAGCGCCTGCGCGACGGTGCAGCCGCGGTTGCGCGGAATTGTCTCCTCGCAAATCTCGAATCCGCATCCGCTCGCACGCGCGAGCCGCGGCAGGTCCGCTGCGAGCCCGTCGCTGATGTCCATCATCGCGCGGATTTTGAAATTTGCCGTGAGCCAGCGCGCTTCCGCGATGCGCGGGATGAAGTCGAGATGCTTCCCCGCGAGCGAACCGCCGAGCCTGCCCGTGACAAACAAAACATCGCCCGCCTTTCCGCCGCCGCGCGTCACGCACCGCGTGCGTTCCACCTCGCCCGTCAGCGCGATGCTGATGAACGCCGGCCCCGGCGAGCGCGAGGTCTCGCCGCCGACGATGCTCACGCCGAACCTCCGCGCCGCTGCTCGCAGCCCCGCGTAAATTCCGCGCAGCCACGCCATCTTCACATCGCACGCGACCGCGATCGTGATCAGCGCATGCCGCGGCCCGCCGCCCATCGCGGCGATGTCGCTCACGGCGCGACACATTGCCTTCCAACCGATCCGCGCCGGCTTTTCCGCCGCGAGAAAATGCACGCCCTCGACGACGCAGTCCGTCTTCAGGAGCTGCCACATGCGATCCCTCGCACCGCCGATCACCGCGCAGTCGTCACCCGCGCCGAGGCGCACATCTTCACCGCACGGAAGTCCGCGCGTGAGCGCCGCGACCACTGCATCCTCGCCGAGCGACGAGACTTTCATGGCGTGAGCCCGGCCCGGGTCTGCCACCACATCAGCGCGAGCATGATCGAGTTGAAACACGCGTGCATGAAAATCGGAACGAGGATCGAGCCGGACCATTCGTAGGCGAGCGTGAGCGCAAGCGCGAGGACGGTGAGGACGGGGAAGCCCGCGGCATTGTAGTGAATCGCGCCGAAGAACAGCGAGATCGCGATTGCCGCGGGCACCGGGCCGGTGATGCGCTTGAGCACCGGATAGAAATAGCCGCGGAATAGAAATTCCTCGATCAGCGGCGCGATGAGCGTGGCCGTGAGTGTCACCTGCCAGATGACGTCACGCTTCCCTTCTTTCGCGGCCTCGCGGAATTTCGTCACCAGCTCCTGCTGCTCCGCATGGCCGTCGAGGATCTTATAGGCGATGACCGCGACGATCGTGATCACCGGCAGCAGCAGGACGATGAGGCTGACTGCGACGCCAAACGCCCGGAACGGGTTCACGCGCCTCAGCCCGAACACGAGGGGCAGGCTGATGCCGCGGACGATCATCAGCGCGAGGATCACCGGCAGCGAGACGAACAGCACGGACGAGACAATCTGAAGCCCCGCACCGCCCCCCGCCATCTTTGGAAACACCCACTGAATCGCCAGGGCGAGCGTCATTAGCACGATGAAGATCCCGACCACGAGTGCGTCCGGAAGGCCAAAGAGATCGCTGCGGACCTGCCCGCCGCGGAGCTGGATCCTGCGCAGCAGCCGCCGGTACACGATGACGAATGCGTAAAGCAGGCACAGCCCGACGATGGAGACGGGGAGCGCCTGATCGATCGGCAGCAGGCTTTCCTTCGCGAGTGTGGCGACCGTCACGGCTGGTGCGGGGCGTCAGGGAGCGAGGATATCCGGCAGCAGATAGAGCCTGCCGGGCTGGAGATGCAGCGAGGACTGCGGGCCGAGATTGATCTCCACTTTCTTGCTGCTGTCCGCCTTTCCGAAAATGCGGAGGAGCCGGCCGAATGATTCGATCGCGCGGTATTCGACGACCGTCGCACCGGGCGCGCCTCCGAGTTCGATCGCCTTCTTCACCGCGTCGTCGAGATCGCCGAGCTGATCGATCAGCTTCGCCTCGAGCGCGTCCTTGCCGGAGAGCACGCGGCCGTCGGCCACGCCGTTGCGCAGCGCGTCCTCGGGGATATTCCGCTCGGCGGCGACGATGCCGACAAATTTTCCGTAGGTCTGCATCACGAGGTTCTGCACGTAGTCGCGTTCCTCGGGCGTGCTCGGGCGCGAGCCGCTGAGCATGTCCTTCATCTTGCCGCTCTTGAACGTGACCATTTGCAGCCCCACTTTTCCAAACAGGTCCGCGTAGTTCAGCGTCTGCATGATCACGCCGATGCTGCCGGTGAAAGTCGTGTCGCGTGCGATGATGTGGCTGCCACCGAGCGCCGCGTAGTAGCCGCCGCTCGCGGCCATCGCGCCCATGCTCACGACGATTTTCTTCCGGTCGCGCGCCTTGCGGATGATGTTGTAAATGTCGTCGCTCGCGGTGACTTCGCCGCCGGGCGAATCAATCGCCAGCACGATCGCGCGCACATCCTTGTCCTCGAGCGCCTGCTTGAACTGCTGCTTCATTTCCTCCGGCGTGGCGCCCACGCTGAGGCCCATGTCGCCGCTGGAAATCAGGCCGCCGAGACGGATGACGGCGATCTTCGCGGACACATTTTTTTCGCCCGGGGCGAGCGTGTTCTCGCGGAATTTGTCCGGCCCGCCCGAGCCGAGGCCGAAGAGCGATCCGACGAGGAACAGGAAATTAAAAAGCAGACTGAGGCACAGCAGCACGACGATGAAGACACCGAGGCAGCCGAAGCGTTTTTCCGAGGCAGGCATCCCGCGACAGTGGGGAGGCGGGAAAAATTACGCAAGCCCGTGCGCACAGCGGGCGTGGGGATTTGAACCGCGAAGGAGCGAAGGAGCGAAGATGTTCTGCGGAGCGGGCAGCCGGTGTTCTGCATCTGGCTTCGATCCTTCGCTTCTTCGCGGTGAACCTGCATCGCCTCGACAAGACGGGCACTCTCGGAAAAGAACATGCACCACCGCGATGAACGTCCACGGCAGACACTACCGCACCATCTGGCTCCGGCCCGGCGACGGGCGCACCGTCGAGATCATCGATCAGCGCGCGCTGCCGCACCGCTTCGTGATCGAAAAAATCTCGACCGTCGCGCAGATGGCCGCGGCGATTTCCGAAATGCATGTGCGCGGTGCGGGACTCATCGGCGCATCGGCAGGGTGGGGGATGTATCTCGCCGCGCTCGCGATTTTTTCCAATGCACGCAGCCGAACGGCAGACGCCCGTCTCGCCGAAGCCGCCGCGCTTTTGAAATCCACACGCCCCACCGCCGTGAATCTCGCATGGGCCGTGGATCGCCAGCTCGCGGCCATCGCGCGCGGCTCCACTTCGCGCGCGAAAATTTCCATCGCTCGCGAGACTGCCGCTTTGATCGCAGATGAAGATGCCGCGGCATGCCGCGCAATCGGCGGGCACGGGCTCCCGCTCATCCGTCGCATCAGCCGGCGCAAGGTCGGCGCGCCGGTGAATGTCCTCACGCATTGCAACGCCGGTTGGCTTGCCTTCGTGGATCACGGATCGGCCACTGCGCCCATTTACGCCGCGCACGATGCCGGCATCGCCGTCCACGTTTGGGTGGACGAGACGCGCCCGCGCAGCCAGGGCGCAAAGCTCACCGCGTGGGAACTCGGCCAGCACGGCGTGCCGCACACCATCATTGCCGACAACACCGGCGGTCATCTTATGCAGCGTGACATGGTGGACTTGGTCATCACCGGCACCGATCGCACCACTCGCACCGGCGACGTCGCAAACAAGATCGGCACGTATCTGAAAGCCCTCGCCGCGCGCGACAACCGCATCCCGTTTTACGTCGCGCTGCCATCGTCGTCGTTCGACTGGAAAATGCGCGACGGCCTGCGCGAAATCCCCATCGAGGAGCGCGGCTCCGAGGAGGTGAAATTCGCCGACGGCCTGCTTGTCGGCGCGAACGGACGCGCCGGACGCCACGCCGAAGTCCTCATCGCCCCGCCCGAAAGCCCCGCGGCGAACTACGGCTTCGATGTCACGCCCGCGCGTCTCGTCACCGGCCTCATCACCGAGCGCGGACTCTGCCGCGCGGATGAAAAATCGATCGTCGCGCTTTTCCCCGAGCACGCCGTTCGCTGACGATGGGCACTGGCTACGTCCCCCAGGCGCGAATTTAAGCGGGCGCTGCGAGGGAACACGGGCTGGAAGCCCGTGTTCCGATCGGGCTGCCGCACCTGCGATGGCCCTCTTATGTTAGCGCTTATGGGGCGTTGCCCTAGCTTGGCATGGTACGCACCGTTGGTGCTCAGGGGCAGTGCGCATTACGAGGTGCGTGACGTGCCCTTGAAATTGAGCACTTAAGACAATTCGCAGACGCGCCTTGTCGTTGAATCACACGGGCGCGCCGTCCTGCGCTGGCGTCTCTTTTCTC
>BJFP01000152.1 GCA_014189875.1 Verrucomicrobiota bacterium
CTCGGCGTCGCCAGCCTGCCACTGGATCAGACGTTGAACATCGTCCTCAAGCGCGCGGTGGACATCATCGGCTCGGTGGTCGGACTGCTGCTTTCAGTTCCGCTCATCGCGATCTTCGGCGCGATCGTCTATGCCGAATCCCCTGGTCCGATCCTTTACCGGCAGCGACGGCTGGGGCGCAACGGGCGGGAGTTTTTCATCTACAAAATCCGCAGCATGAAGCTGGACGCCGAGGTGGCCGGCAAAGTGGGCTGGACGACCAAGAACGATCCTCGACGGCTGCGCATCGGCGGGTTCATGCGAAAATTCAACATAGACGAGGTGCCGCAGTTCTGGAACGTCCTCCGGGGCGAGATGAGTCTTGTCGGCCCACGGCCTGAGCGCCCGGAGCTAATCCGCAATTTCAAGGAGGAAATCCCGCACTACAACGCACGGCACAACGTGAAGCCCGGCATCACCGGCTGGGCGCAAGTGCGCGGATTCCGCGGTGACACCGACCTGGGCGAGCGCATCAAGTGCGAACTCTGGTATCTGGAAAAGTGGAGCGTGCTGCTGGACTTCCACATCATGCTCCTTACATTTATCAAACGGGACAACGCGTCTTGAATCCGCAAACTCACATTTCATCCGGAGGGAATTCGCCGGTCACTTGGGACTACTTGATCGTGGGCGCGGGTTACGCCGGCGCAGTTCTCGCCGAGCGTCTGGCCAGCCAGTGCGGTGCGACATGTCTGGTCATAGACAAAAGAACGCACATTGGCGGCAATGCGCATGACCATTACGACAAGGCCGGGGTTCTGCTGCACACCTACGGACCGCATTATTTCCGCTCGAACTCCGAGCGCATCGTGGCCTATCTCAGCCAATTCACCGAGTGGCATCCCGTCGAATACAAAATCCTTTCGTGGGCCGAGGGGCGGCACTGGCAGTTCCCGATCAATCTCAACACCTTCGAGCAGCTCATCGGCAGGCCTTCCACCTCCGGGGAAATGGAGGCCACGCTCGCGGAGTGGCGCGTGCCCATCGAAAACCCCGCGAACTCCGAAGAGGTGATCGTCTCGCAGGTCGGCACGCGGCTCTACGAGATGTTCTTCAAGAACTACACGCGCAAGCAGTGGCGGCGCGAGCCGAGCGAACTCGACGCCAGCGTGTGCGGCCGCATCCCCATCCGCACCAATCGGGATGACCGCTATCTCTCGGAAAAATTTCAGGCGCTGCCGAAGGACGGCTACACGGCGATGTTTGCGCGGATGCTGGATCACCCGAACATCACCGTTCAACTCGGCACAGGCTTCCGCGAAGCCCGGCAGCAGGTGAAATACCGACATCTGATTTTCACCGGGCCGGTGGACGAGTATTTCGATCACTGCTTCGGCCAGCTGCCCTACCGTTCGCTGCGCTTCGAGCCGGAGACTCTGAATCAGGAATTTTTCCAGCCTACGATGCAGGTGAACTACCCGAACGATCACGAATTCACCCGCATCGTGGAGATCAAGCACGCGACCGGGCAGCAGATTCCCGTCACCACAATCGTCCGCGAATACCCGGACGATTACGGCCCCGGAAAGGAGCCCTACTATCCGATCCCTGCGCCCGATGCGAAGGCGCTCTACGATCGCTACGCCGCGCTCGCGGAGAAGGAGGAGGGCGTGAGTTTCGTCGGGCGGCTCGCCACCTACCGCTACTACAACATGGACCAGGTGGTCGGCATGGCGCTGACGGAATTTGAAAAGCTGAAAAGCAGGCACGCCGATCTGCCCCGGCCCAATGCACACCTCACAGGTCCCGCAAAATGAACGTGCCCGCCACACTCAATCCAGACACGGGAACGGATACCGAGAAACACGCGGAGCGCGCGAAAGAGAAGTCGGCTGGTCGGAACGTAGGATTGACCTGCCGGGTGACTCATGCCCGTTTTCCAGCGCCCTCATTTCGCGTCCATCCGCGTGTTTCGCGGTCTCACGCATCCGGATCCAGGCTCAATTTAACCCGCGGCGATTCGCCCAGCTTCCCGAACAACCCTTCTGGCGGCGCTTTGCCACCATACACCAGCCCCACCCAAGTCGAATGCCCGCAGGGCCAAGTGCTCCAGTGGTGGGAATACGACGACCAGGAACAAGAGCAATGGTTCCGCTCCTCGCACCACGCGCCCCTGTGCGCCACCTGTTGGCAGGCCGCGCACTGCCCTCCGCAATTCGGCTTCCCGAGCGCCTCCCATGAACCTAAATCCGGCGATGGGATGTCGCGCAAAGACGCAAAGGCGCAAAGAAGAAGCAGATGCAGACAAGCAGGCGTTCACCCACCTGGTGAGTGTGAAACAAAGCGCATCTTTTTGCGTCTCTGCGCCTTTGCGCGACATCCGCTCCTCCCATCGCCGGATTTAGGATGAAACCCTCCTTGGCCAGATCCCGCACGCGAGCACTCTGGCCCGACGCCTCCTGGGGCAAGCGCGTCCTTGGATCAAACCTGCCCAATCCTATGAGAAGAACCAACTCGGCCTGAGTACCATGTACCTCAACAGCCTGCGCCTGTTCTCGCAGACGAGCCTCTGGGCCGACAGCGCCGTACTCCTGCGAACCATGGCCCTGCTCGACATCGCCCAGCCCACAAACCTATTGAGCGCCCTCGTTCCAATACAACTCGAACCCAGCCTTCCTTGAGGCGCAAAAAAACGGTTTCACTCACTCTTCTCCGTAGCCGCTCGTCCCTTTCGGAACACCCTCTAATATCTAGATTAAGTCGCAATCGACCAATTCTTCCGGCTGCGACAACCGGTGAAATTACTATTTCGCCGGTTCCGCGTTCCATGCCTTGATGTCCACGAAGTAGCCGTCCTTGCCGGAGACACCGCTTTCGATCTTGGACTTGGTGGGATGGCCGATGCCGGGGGATTTGCGATAGCCGACGGGCTTGCCAGCGAGGAAGGGGCGGAGGATCATTTTGGAATGCGAATGAACGGAAACGCACGCCGCGCGCGGCGTGTCTTGGCAAGCACAAGAGCGACGCAGAATCGCTCTGCTCTCGCGTTAAACGTTAAAAGTTTAACGTTGGAAGTTTGACGTTAAGCCCCGCTATGCCGCGCGCAGCGGCACAGCGATGACACGACGCTGATCCGGTATCAGAACGCGCGTGTAGCGGGCGCAACGTCAGACATCAAACGCTCAACGCCAAACTTCAAAAGAGAAAGCCTCTGCCGAGCGAGGCACTCACCCCGCGACGAGGAACAGCCCGCCGCAAATCAGCGCGACACCGATGACAATGCGGGGCGTGATCTTTTCCTTCAGAAAAAAAGCGGCGGCGGCAATGACAAGGACGCGCTCGATGCCCTCGAACGGGTAAAACTTGCTGAGCGGAATCTGCGAGAGCTGCGAGAGGCCGATGAAAAAACTCAGCGCCATCGCGAGGATACCACCGGCAAATGCGACGACGCGCGTGCGCTTGAGTTTCGCGCCGGCGGTCTCGTCCATGGCCATCTTGAACGCCACCTGCCCGGCGACCTGGAGCGCGAATGTGAGCGAGACGAGGATGACGGTGATCAGCTTCATGCGTGCTCCTTTTTCTCCGCAATCTCCTCGGCATGCGCCACTGCGGGCGCAGTGATCATCACGCCGATAAAGACGAGCGCGATGCCGATCCATTGCTTTGTGCCGATGTGCTCACCGAGCAGCCACCATGAGCCGATGGGGACGAGCACATGCTGAAGGCCCGTGAGATTGTACGCCACGCTGAGGCGGATGGTGCGCAATGCATTCAACCAGCAGAGCAGGCTGCCGACGCCGAGGATCACTCCGAGCCACACCCACACGGAGCGGAGTTGCGAGACATCAATCACCGACTTCGCCACGGCGGAAACCGCGCCGCGCTTTTTCGCCATCTCGGACGCCGCGACGAGCACCGCGGCGAGGAAGACCTGATTAATCGGGTGCGTGATGCGGGGCCCGTAGCGCGCCCACAGCAGCGCGATCAGAGTTCGTGGGCGTTCGGAAATTTCTTGATCGTCTTGTCGTGCCGCGCCGGCTGGAGGTAGCGGATCGCGATGCGGAAGATCGGGTTGATCAGGCGGGACGTGTGCCATGCGTAGAGGTCGAGCGGCGCGAGTTCCATGCGGAGGTGGAACTTCGGGTCGTAGTTGAGCGGCGCGGTGTAGTAGCGTTTGAGGCCGTTGTCCAATGCCCACTGCACCACGTCGCGCCAAGTGACGAAGTAGAGGTGCAGATCCAGCGCGACCGCGTAGTCGAGACCGACATTCAGATCGTGGATCGTGTCGCCGTGGATGATGCACAGCGCGAATGCGACGATCTTCCCGTTCTGCCTCCAGAGGAAGAAGCGCGCGCACTCCGGCATTTCCTTGCCGATGCGGACGAGGAAGTCTTTCGTGAGTTCCTCGAAGCGCAGCTCCGAGCGCTGGAAGGTCTGCGTGTAAAGCGGGTAAATCTCATCCGCGACGTGCGACACATCGGTGACGACTTCGAGTGTGAGCGGCGGATGTTCGGCGAGCTTCTTGAATTTCCGCCGCAGATTTTTCCGGAACGAATAGCTTACGCGTTTCTGCAAAAATTCCTCGAAGCTCGCGAAGTCGAGCGCGAGTCCGCACGCAGGCATGGACGGCGCGCGGCTGTATCCGCGCGAGAGCAGCGGCTTCAGCGCATCGCGGTATTTCGACGGGTAATCCTTCAGCAGCACGATCGAGACTTTCGAACTGCGCGCGAATGCCGCGAGCGCATCGCACAGCGCATCCACGGCCCAGACCGCCGTGCTGTCCAGCGAACCCTCGCTCGCGGAACAGCCGAGCATGAGCATCCGCAGTTGCAGCCAGCCGCCGAAAAACTTTCGCGGCCAGTTCAGCATCGCGCGCAGTTTGCCGGGCATCCCCGCGGTGAGATCCTGCCTCACGAAAAAGAGCTGTTGCATCGCGACCTCGCCGGTCGCGGAGTTTTCGAGGAAAAGGTAGCGGTGGTCGAACTGCCCCGCGAGCGTCTCAGCGGTGATGCGGTGGTAGCGGTGATCCTTCGCGTGCCCCGCGAATGCCTTCTGCCAGCGCGCGAGATCGTCGCCTGCCAGCGAGGACACGATGCGCGCCCTGCCCGAGACAGTCGCGAACTCAACCGGTGCCGCAAGCGCCCCACCGCACTTCGCATTTCCGGCATCCGCCGCCGGTGCGGGACTTGCGCCTTCCATCACGCGGGCAGCGCAGCGCATCCGCACGCGGCGCGGGTTTCCACGGCGCGGCTCAGCGCGCGGACACTCGGAATGGATGATGGCTCGGCAGACACGCGCGCAGTTTTCGGA
Organism: Verrucomicrobiota bacterium; assembly: GCA_014189875.1. Lineage (GTDB taxonomy): Bacteria > Verrucomicrobiota > Verrucomicrobiia > Chthoniobacterales > Chthoniobacteraceae > SXWH01. Next base: position 5,290 of record BJFP01000152.1, read on the forward strand.
AAGTCCGCCTCAGTTCAATCTCCTTCGCGCACTTTGTGTCCCGGGTCCTCATGTGCTTCGGAGCCTCGATGCACCCGCTTACAGAAGTTCGCAACAGCCATCCACCATCTGTCCTGACCTCTCCGCATTTTCGCAAATCTGATTCACTTTTTTCTTGCCGGAAATTTTCCCCCGCGGATATTCCGCAGCCTCAGTTTCAACCACGGGGAGTTAGCTCAGTTGGTAGAGCGCGTCGTTCGCAATGACGAGGTCAGGGGTTCGACCCCCCTACTCTCCACTTTTTCCAAGGCGGAAAAAGCCCGTGGTTTCGCGGTCAGCGCCAGTTCGTGGCAAGCTCCACCAGCGTCCGCACGCCGAAGCCCGTCGCTCCTTTTGCTAGCGATGCCCCGTCCCTGTTGCGGTGCGAAGTGTAGGCGATGTCGAGGTGCGCCCACGGCGTCTTCTCCGCGAAGGTCCGCAGAAATGCCGCCGCCGTGCATGAGCCGCCCATGCGTCCGCCGCTGTTCTTGATGAGCGCCACATCGCTGCGGATGGCCTCGTCGTATTCGGGAAAATGCGGCATGGGCCACAGTCGCTCGCCGGATTTCTTCGCGGCTTCCAGCGTGGCATCGCGCAGCCGATCGTCGCTGCTCCAGAGCCCGGCTGCACTTTCACCGAGCGCGACGCCGACCGCGCCGGTGAGCGTCGCGATGTCCACGATCGCGGCGGCCTTGTGATCCTTGCGCGCAAAGCCAATCGCGTCGGCGAGAATCATCCGGCCCTCGGCGTCGGTGTTCACGATCTCGACGTGACGCCCGTCGTAGCAGGTCACGATGTCGCCCGGCCGGTATGCCGCGGCACCGGGCATGTTTTCCGCGGCGGGGATGAGGCCGATGATGTTGCGCTTCACGCCGAGCTTCGCGATGGCGAGCATCGCGCCGAGCACGGCCGCGCCGCCGCACTTGTCCCAGATCATCTTCTCCATGTCCGCGGCGGGCTTGATGGAAATGCCGCCGGTGTCAAATGTCACTGCCTTGCCCACGAGCGCGAGCGGTGCCTGCCCGCGCGGCCCGCCGCGGTGCTCCATTACGATGAGCCGCGGCGGACGCGCGCTGCCGCCGCCGACCGCGGTGATGCCGCCGAATTTTTTTGCGCGAAGCTGCTTCTCATCGAGCACCGTGCAGCGCAGGCCGTGCTTCTTCGCATGCCAGCGCGCCTCCTCCGCGAGGGTCTCGGGGAATACGACATTGCCGGGGCGGTTCGCGATGCCGCGCGCGAGGTTTGTAAATTCCCCGAGCGTCTGCGCGTGCACCGCGGCCTTCTTCGCCGTCGCGACGTGGTGCGCACCGACGATCACATTCACCTGCTCGATGGTGCGCGTGCGTGTCGTCTTGAATTCCTCATACGCAAAATCCGCGAGCACCATGCCCTCGACTGCCGCCCCGGCGAACTGCGCCCACTCACCGAGGTGCAGTGTGAAGCGCGTGCGCCCGCTGCGCTTCATCGCCATCGCCGCGCTGCCCGCCGCCGTCCGCATTTCGTCGGCGGTAATTTTTTCCGCATCGCCGAGGCCGACGAGCAGGACATTTTCGCCGTGATGGAAAATGCGCGAGCCGGGCTTCAGCGAAAGCTCGGCCTCGGAAATTCCGTGAGGAAGCGCCTTGCGCTGCGCGGTGGTAAAAAGGCGGACGTCCGGCAATCCCGCCGGAGCTTTGCTGAGGATGGAAAATTTCACGCGCGCGTTTACACGCGGAAGCCCGCCCGCGGCGAGGCGATTTCGCGGAGGGCCGTGCTACAACTGCACGACCTGCGCGGACTTGATGTCCGGTTCGGCGAGCATTTCCTTCAGCACGGCTTCGCCGGGGACGCTGTCGAGGTTCAGCACGGCGAGCGCGAGACCGCCGGCTTCGTTCCGGCCGAGGCTCATGTTGGCGATGTTCACGCCGTGCTTGCCCATGAGATTTCCGATCCAGCCGACCATGCCGGGGCGATCTTTGTTCTCGTAGATCAGCAGGACGCCATCGGGCCGCGCCTCGATGTGGCGTCCGTTCATCTTCACGACGCGCGGCTGGTTGCCGAAGAACGTTCCCGCGACGCTCACCCACCCGCCCTCGCCGGTCGCGGTGAGTTCGATCAGCTCCGCAAAATCGCCGCCGATGCTCTCGCGGCTCTCGGTGACCTTGAGGCCGATCTGTTTTGCAAAGTCGGGTGCATTCACCTCGTTCGCCTCGCCGCCGCTCGCGATGTGCAGGAAGTTCTTCAAAATCGCGCGCGTGATCGCCGTCGTATCGTGTTCGTTGATCTTGCCGGAAAAATTGATGTTCAGCGTGTCGCAGCGCTTCGCCGCGATCTGGCGGAGCAGCGTGCCGAGTCGCGCGCCGAGCGCGATGTGAGGCCCGATAATCGCGAGCGTCTTTGCGTCCACGTTCGGCATGTTCACCGCGTTGCGGACTTCACCGCTCATCAGCATCGCGCGAATCTGCTGTGCAACCTCGATGCCCACATTTTCCTGTGCCTCCGCCGTGCTCGCACCGAGGTGCGGCGTGAGGACGATGTTCGGCAGCGAACGCAGCGGGAAATCCGCGGGCGGCGGCTCGACTTCGTACACATCCAGCGCGGCTGCTGCGACCTGGCGGCTCTTCAGCGCATCGTACAGCGCTTTCTCGTCAATGAGCCCGCCGCGTGCGCAGTTGATGATCCGCACGCCCTTCTTCGTCTTCGCGAGCCGCTCGGCATTGAGCATGTTCTTCGTCTCGTCCGTGAGCGGCATGTGCATCGTGATGTAGTCGGCAAGCGGCACGATTTCATCGAGGCGCTCGACCAGTTCCACCTGCAGCGAACGTGCGCGGCTTGCGGAGAGATACGGGTCGTATGCGAAAACGCGCATGCCGAACGCGATCGCGCGCCGCGCGATCTCCGTGCCGATGCGGCCCATGCCGAGAATGGCGAGCGTCTTGCCGTAAAGCTCCACGCCCTCGAAAGACTTGCGATCCCACTTCCCCGCCTTCACCGAGGCATCCGCCTGCGCGATGTTCCGCGAGATCGCCATGAGCAGGCTGAACGCGTGCTCCGCCGTGGAGATCGTGTTGCCCGCGGGAGTGTTCATCACCACCACGCCGCGCTTCGTCGCGGCCTCCACGTCCACATTGTCCACGCCGACACCGGCGCGTCCCACGACCTTCAGTTTCTTCGCCGCCTCGATGACGCGCGCATTCACCTTCGTCTGCGAGCGCACGACGAGGCCGTCGAACTCGCCGATGATCTTGAGAAGTTCGTCTTCTTTCAGGCCGGTCTTCACCGTCACGTCGAGCAGACCGCCCTCCTGCAATTCGGCAATGCCGCGCTCACTCACAGGATCTGCCACCAGGACTTTTGGTTTGTTCATTGTGCTTTGTAGAAAATGGGCGCGCAGTCTGCGCAGCTTCACGCCGCTGGCAAATCGAAAGTTGCCCCACCCCGCCCGACCCGCTAACGAACGGGGATGCGCATCGCACGACTCCAACTCTCCGACAATTCCATCACCCACGCCCGCCAGCACGACGGCGGAAAATTCACGCGCCTCACGGGCGGTCCGTTCGGGCCATTCACGGACACTGGCGAGACTGTCTCGGGCAAGCTGCTCGCGCCGATCGTGCCGAGCGCGATCCTCTGCATCGGGCTGAACTACCGGAAGCACGCTGCGGAATCGAATTCGCCGGAGCCGAAATTCCCCGTGCTCTTCGTGAAGTCCGCCGGTGCCGCGCAGGATCCCGACGCGCCCATTCTTCTCCCGCGCCGCCTGCGCAGCGACAAGGTGGACTACGAGGCGGAACTCGCTGTCGTCATCGGCAAAGCCGCAAAAAATGTAAGCCGTGAGAAGGCGCTCGACTACGTCCTCGGCTACACCTGTGCGAACGACGTGAGCGCGCGCGACTGGCAGAAGGACGGCGGCGGCGGGCAGTGGTGCCGAGGCAAGTCGTTCGACACGTTCTGCCCGCTCGGCCCGGTGATCGTCACGACAGATGAAATCACCGACCCGCACACGCTGAAAATCGCCGCGCGCGTAAACGGCGAGACGCTGCAGGACTGGAGCACGAACGACATGATTTTCGACATCGCGACGATCATCGAATTCCTCAGCAGCAGCAACACGCTGCTCCCCGGCACGGTGATTCTCACCGGCACGCCGCATGGCGTCGGCATGGCGCGCACCCCTCCCCGCTGGCTGCTCGCCGGCGATGTCGCCGAGATCGAAATCGAGAAAATCGGCATCCTGCGCAATCCCGTCGCCGAGGAACCGGCGTCCGAAGGGCGCTTCAAAATCGCGTAGCCGCTGACGGCAGGAGGCGGGCACTTTTTTTCCGCAAACGAAAAGGCCGGATGCCTCACGGCATCCGGCCTTTGTGACTTTTGATCAGCCCGCTACGGTGGCTACGCGAGCAGCGCCTTGATTGGTGATCC
>BJFP01000153.1 GCA_014189875.1 Verrucomicrobiota bacterium
GTGCTCGGCGAGCCCGCGATCGGCGGATTTGCGGATGGTGATTTTCATCGGCGGAACATCACGAGCTCCCGGGAAATGGCCAGCCGGTTTTCGCTGGCGCCCGGTTTGCACCGCGGCCCTGCGCAAGTGTTGTGCTTGTGTCGGGGTTGGAGCAAAACTGGACATAAATGTTGGAGCAAAACCGGACAGATTGTGACTGGCGGTGAGGATGTCCGATTTTGGGGCTCGGCGCTGCCCTGAGCGTAGCGAAGGGCAGCGCCGAGCCCCAAAATCGGATGCGAAATCCCTCGCCTGCACGTTCGCGCTGCTTTCCGCGGGGCGGAAGGCCGTGTCCGCTGCGCTGATGAAAAGCAACTCTGCCACCGCCTGCCATCCGCCTTCATCGCCTCCGTGCTCGCCGACTTCAATGCGGGCCGTTGCGACGTCCGCTCCGCCTCCTCACGCTTGGAAATCTGCCGCTCCCAGCTCTACGCGCTGCGGCACCGCTGGCTGACCGATCCCTCCGCTTTCAGCCCGCTGCCCAGCGGCGGCGATCACGCCGCGCCCTGGCCGCCGCAGGCTGCCGGGTTCGCCCGCGAGTTCCTTCCGCACTGCCGTCCGCTCAATTTCGCCCTGCTCGCCGATGAACTCGCACGCCGTTTTGATTTCCATCGCTCGCGCGCCGCCGTGGCCGCGTGGTGCCGCGTGCATCTTCCAGAGCTGGCCGCGCCCAAGCCCAAGCCCGGCCCAAAACCCCGCCGCCGCTGGCAGGCCGGCTCCATCGGTGAGCTCTGGCAGCACGACTCCTCGCCTCACGACTGGTGGCCGGCTCCGAGCAAGCCGATCCTCCTGCTCACCCTCGACGACCATTCGCGCAAGATCGTCGCCGGCTGCTTTGTGCCCAGCGAAACGACTTGGGCGCACTTCGCCTGCGCGCGCGCCGCCATCACCGCCCACGGCGCTCCGCGCGCCTATTACACCGACGGCCTCTCGCTCTTCGGCGCCGTCCCCCACACCGGCCCCGACGATGTGCGCTCCCAGTTCCAGCGCGCGCTCCTGGGCCTGGGCATCGCCCACCGCGTCGCGCCCGACCCGCAGGCCAAGGGCAAGATCGAGCGCCGCTTCGGCACTTTCCAAAACCGCCTCGTCTCGCTGCTCAGCGCCGCCGCCATTGCTGATTTCGAGCCGGCCAACGCCCTGCTCGCAGAACAGATCGCGTGGCACAACGCGCACCACCGCTGCCGCACCACCGGCCTCTGCCCGGACACCGCCTGGCAGTCCGCCCTCGATGAGAAACGCTCCAAGCTCCAGCCGGTCCCGCCCTCCGCGCTCTGCGACCTCCACTTCGCCATCCATCTCCAGCGCCGCTGCTCGAATGACCACTCCATCGAACTGCTCGGTCGCCGCTGGCCCGTCGCTCCCACCCGCCTCAAATCCCTCACCATCATCCTCCATCCCGAACGCCAGTTCTGGGTCATCCCTCACCCGCCCTCACCGCCTGCCTTCGCATGGCCCACCGTCCTCGCCCATTACTCCCTCTGAACCCCGGTCCGGTTTTGCTCCAACATCTTTTCCAGTTTTGCGCAGCGCCCGACAGCAAGTGTTGTGCTTGTCGCCGGAATCACCGCCGTCTGCTATGTCTGCGAGACCAATCCTGCCATGACCACACCCGCCGCCCATCCGCGCGATCCGCTGCACGGCATCACGCTGGAGAAAATTTTGAACGTGCTCGTCCAGCGGCATGGCTGGGAGGAGATGGGGCGGCGCATCCCGATCCGCTGCTTCCAGTTCGAGCCGAGCGTGAAGTCGAGCCTCACCTTCCTGCGCAAGACACCGTGGGCGCGGCAGAAGGTGGAGGCGTGGTTCGTCGCGGAGCTTCCGCTGGAGGAAAAATGATCGCAGGCGGCGCGCACAAAAAGTAGTCCGGGGCTTTGGTCCGCAAGACCTTGCAGATTCAGGATTCGCGTCCAGTGCCGAGCGGCATTCGTGTTGCCTCAAGTCAAAATGGCACCTGAAGTGACCTAAAGGTGGTGCCACTTATCCCGTCATCCGTCATTTTCCTTCGCGCTTCACCTCGTCCCAGATCATATCAAGTTCCGCGAGGGACATCTTTTCGAGCGACAGATTTCTTTCGCCCGCGATGGCTTCGACTTTCCGGAAGCGCGAGGAGAATTTGTCCGTCGCCTTTTGCAGCGCGACTTCGCCATCCACCTTCAGCTTCCGCGCGAGGTTCACGACGGAAAAAAGCAGGTCGCCGATTTCATCCTCCACCTTCTCCGGGTCGGCGAGCACGGCCTCGACCTCGGCGAGTTCCTCGCGGATTTTTGCAATCACGGGCGGCAGTTCGCTCCAGTCGAAGCCGATCTTCGCGGCGCGCTTCTGGATTTTTTCCGCGCGTAAAAGTCCGGGCAATCCTTCGCTGATTCCGTCCAGCAGCGACTCGTGCTTCACGCCCTTTTCCTCGCGTTTGATCTGCTCCCATCGTGTGAGCACCTCGGCGGAGTCCGCGGCATTTTCGGAGCCGAAGACGTGCGGGTGCCGGCGCACAAGCTTCTCGACGATGCCCGTGGCCACGGCATCGAAATCCCAGCCGCCGCGCTCGCGCGACATCTGCGCGTGGAAGACGACTTGCAGCAGCAGGTCGCCGAGTTCCTCGCGGAGATTGGCATCATCGCCCGCGGAGATCGCGGCTGCGACCTCGTAGGCTTCCTCGATCACGCTGGCGCGCAGCGTCGCGTGCGACTGCTCGCGGTCCCACGGGCAGCCGTCCGGCGCGCGCAGGCGGGCCATGATGCGGAGCAACTGATCGAGCGGAGAAAATTGCGGATCGAGCGCGTCGGCTGCGGTCTGCGGGAGTGCGGTGGACATGAGTGGGGACAATGACGAATGACGGATGAAAGGGAAAGTTCTCAGTGCCCAGTGCTCAGATTCAAATTGCGTGACCGATGCGCTCTGAGCACTGAGAACTGAGCACTGAGAACTGAGCACTGAGCACTGAGCACTGAGAGCCGAGCACTGCGGGCCAACCCACAGGGCAGCCCCGCTCGCCGTGACTCTAAATCTTCCAATTCCGCCGCGGGCCGAAGTCGGTGAATTCGCCGCGCAGATGCACCGCGGCCCAGCAGGAGATGCCGAGCACGATGCTGAGCGTGGAGAAAAGGAAAAACGCCACGAGCCAGCCGGGGAACGCATTGCTGACGCTGAGCGCGTGGTAAAATGAACGCCAGTCGGTGATCCTCGGCTGCGCGTGGAGGAAGATCTTTGTGATCCACGCGACGAGGATGATGATGAAGATGAAGACGTAGTTTCGCTTCAGCCTCCGTCCGAGCGCCTCGAACCTCGAAATCTTGAAGCCTGGCATGAGCAGATCCTCGGCGAGAAGCTTGCGCCAGTCGCCCTCGAGCATCGGCGCGTGCTGCATGACGACCGGCACGAGGAAGTGCGCCTCGAGCATCCGCACACGCGCGCGGAACGCATCGTAGAAGCGGTAGCGCCGCGCCTCGATCCAGAGCATGATTCCGACGACTGCGACGTTGAACAGGAAGATGATGTGCGGGACCCGCTCGATGGAAAATGCGACGGTGAAAATCGTGGAGGTCGTGGTGATGGCCCAGTTCGTCGTGTTATCCAGCCGCGCGCGCCACGCCATGATGCGCCCGACTTCGCCGCGGTAAAAATGCGACATCGCCGTGACGTAGTGCCCGTCGGAGGGCGGCGGGTGTTGCTCGCTCATGGCGTTGATTTTCATTCCATGCGCCCGCGCTTGCGAGTGAAAAAGTTCCGATGGCTGGCGCGCGGCTACTTCCCGTCGAGCGGACGCCACACGACTTCCTTCACGACATTCAGCGGGAAATCGAGGAGCTGGCCGTCGAGCGTCTTGCACTTCACGCGGTCGTCGGAGATGTGGAGGTCGTTCACCGAGAGCAGGCCGCGATCGTGGAAGCGCAGGCGCGGGAAGTGTTCGGCGGACGGGCGCTCAGGGCCAGGGAAGCGGATCCATGCGACGCGTTTGCCGGGCAGTTCGATCGGCCCGGCCTCGGAGTCCACGGTGACGAGATCGGCGGTGATTTTCTGGATTCTGCCGGTAAAATCGTCGCCGTTTGCGAGGAACACATTGGGCGCTGTTTCTACCGCGTCCTTTTTCTCCGTGCCGGTTTCGGACTCCTTCTTCGGTTCCGCGTCATCGGACGGCTTGTCTTTTTCCGCGACCGGCTTGTCCTTTTCCGCAGCTACGGGCGCTGCGGCCAGCGATACCGTCGTGCCGCTCCACGGCGCGAGCCACAGGCTTGCCACGCGGCCGTTCACGTTCCCCTTCGTGGTGCTGTATGCCGTCGAGAGCGAGAAGCCGCACGCGTCGAGCGCCTCTTTCGCCTCGGACGCCTTGAATGCGATCTTCCCGACCTCCTTCCCCTCCATGATCACGCGGAATGTCTTTGCGGAGCGGTCCATCACGAGCGAGACGCGGACACTGCTGCTCTCGCCGGCGTTTTTCTTTTCAATCTGGAAATTCTTCGGCGCGATGACGCGGTTCGCGCGAGTGAAACCCGGATTGTAAGACACGTAGAGCAGCCTGCCGCTCGAGGTTATCGAGAAGGTGCATTCCTGCTTGGAATTATAGATCTGCGCGGAGAACGAGCGCGACTGAGCGTGCGCTAAGACCTCGAAATGGATCGCATACGAGCCCTCGGACGCGGGCCATTTCTTCGAGAGCATCTGCTGTCCGCCGCTCGTGCCGGACGGCGTGAAGCTGCCGTCGTGGTACGTCCACGGGCGTCCCGCTTTCGCCCCACTGGCGCCGGAGGCGATGCCTGTGCTGAACATCACGTTCGACCCGCGGTGTGTATTCCAGCCGTCGATCCACGAGTTAGGGCCGGTCGCCCCGTCCGCGAGCGTGCCGACGACGGCGGGATTCAGGTAAACGGCGCGCAGTTCGGACACCGGGAAGTTCAGAGCGGGCGCGAGATCGCTTTTCATCACGAGTTGCTTTCCATCGAGCGAGACGACCTCGCCCTGCAGCCAGTCGCCGTTCGCGAGTTTCAGCGCGTTGTCGCCCTTCAGCGGCGCGGTCTTCCGGGCGCCCTCCGTGCTGCGGAAGACGACGCCCGCGATTTTTGCGGAGGGAAATTCGAGCGGCGTTTTCGATGCCGAGATTTTCCAGTTCACGCCCTTGTCCGCAAAAGGGAGCGCCGCCCTGCCGGTGAGCTGCGTCCCGTCGCTGAGCGTGAGCACGTCGAGATTCTTCGACTTCACGTCGGCCTGTCCGGGGCGCGGGAAAAAATTCAGTTCGCGCAGCGCCGAGAGCGGCACGGTAACCTCCGGCCCCGAGCGCGTCTTGAGTGTGAGTGCGTCGCCATCGCTCACTGCCTCCCTCGCGCTCACCTCGCCCCCGTTGCGCAGCCGCGCCAGCGCGAGCGCGGGTGCGAGGTCCTTCGCCTCAGCGGGCGCGGCAAAGCGGATGAAGACCGTCTTCTCGCGCCGCTCCTTCGCCTCGGGATTTGCAAAAATGATCTCGCCCTCGGTGATGCGATCGATCGTGCCGTCCGTCACTTTTCCATCGCCGCTGAAAAGCTGATCGCCCTTCGCCGTATCGTTTTTGGCGTCCTTTTTCGGCTCCTTGCCGTCCCACGGCATCACGCGCACATGGCCGATCTGGAACGGCGTGCCGGGCATCGAGACGTGCGGCGAGATGCCGAATGTCGCGCCGCATTTCGCGAGGTCTTCGGGCTTCACTTTCGAGAGCTTCCACTCGGCGCGCTTGTCGCCGTTCACGTAGATGAGCGCGCGTCCGTTCACGCGATCCACGAGCACGCGGTAGCGGATGCTTGCAGGCTTGTCGCTCGCATTAATGTGTGCGTTCAACTGCGGGTTCCGCTGCTCGTTCGTGTTGTATTGGTTCGAGCGCTGTCCGTCGAAATGCGTCCCGAAGATCTGCGCCGGGGTGAACGTCACGTTCAGCGCGCCGATGCCCGACTGGATCACGTCGGTGCTGAAAAGCTCGAAGCTGAACTGCTGCATATGCGCCGGGTAATTGACGTCAAACGACACGTCCACCGGATCAGGCATGCGGCCGAGATCGCGGCCGATCGGCCCGTTCGCGATGCAGCGCAGGAAGCCGTCCTTGTAGTCCCATTGCCCGTTGCTGTAGCGCCCGGAACTCCATCCCGTGAGCCCCGTCGGCCCGTCGTAAATGCGCGGCGCATCACCGTCCGAGATCGCGGCATACTGTGCGTGCTCCCGCGGGATCTCGACGCGCTTGCCCTCGGTCTCGCCCTGCGCCGCTGGCAGCGTGAGCAGCAGCGCGCCTTGCTCCATCGTGAGCGCGTCGCCGTGAAAGACGCTGCCATCGCGCATTTGCAGGACGACCTTTGGGAGCGGCGTGCCGGCTTTCGGTGCGCCCGCTTCCGTCGCGGTCTTGCGCTCGGCAAGAGTGAGCGACGTGATTTCCTCCTGGATCAATTCCAAGTCGGACAGCCCCTCCCGCTGCAACTGCACACCCTTCTCCGCAGTGATGCCGCGGATTTTCCCGGTGAAAATATTTCCATCGCGCAGCGTCACGGTGTCCTTGTCGTTCCCTGGCGTTTTCGTCGCGGAGCCGGGGACGGACACCACGACCCCGTTGCGGAAGATCACGCCATTGCGGGCGACCGTGTTGCGGAAATTCACGACACCCGGCACGGCCTCCGGGACATTCTGCGCAATCCCGAACCCGCCGGCGATCCGCCCCGCCACTGCCGCATCGGGCGCGGCACCGAGCTTCGCCTTCAGCTCGATCTCCTTGCCGTCGCGCTGCACGGTCAGCTTCACATTCTGCTCCGGCTGCGATGCGCGGATCATCTCGCGCAACTGCGCGTGATCCTTCGCCTTTTTCCCCTCGAAAGTGAGCACGCGGTCGCCCTCCTTCAGTCCCGCCTTCTCCGCGGGCGAGTCGCCTATCACACTGAGGATTCCCACGCCATCTTCCTTCTTTTCCTCCGGGTCGGCGTCATCGGCCACCACTGAATTGTCGAGAGTGAGGCCGAGATAGCCGGGCCGCGGGTCCGTCTTCGCGAGCGGATTCAGGATCACCACAGTCGGGAAGCCGGGCAGAAAAATCGCGGGCATCTGCGTCTTCGGATCCGGCGCGGCACTTTCCGCCACGGTCGTCGCCGCGCCAGCTACCACCACGTTGCCTGCCTGGAACTGGATATTCCCGCCGCCTTGGATCTGGATGCGCGCCCCGCCCTGAATCAGCACGGCCCCGCCCTGGATGTTGAATTCCACACCGTTGATACGGAGTTCCCCGCCTTTGTTAAGCGGCTTTTTTCCGCCGTCGCTTTTCGGTTCTGCCCCTTCCTGCGCCGGCACCGCGTCCGGCGCATTTGGTTGCACGCCTGCACCCGCGCCTTGCGGCGGCACGGGCGCACCGTTCTGGAGCTGCACCGCACCAGCCGCGGCTGCACCTTGGAAAATGTGGACTCTCCGCTTTGCTTCGGGTTGCTGCGGGATCAATGGCGCCACTGGCGGAGCCGCAAGCACGGGCGGTGCGGGCGGTGCGGGAGCCACCGGTGCAGGCGCGTCCTCCGCGATTGCGCCGGAGAATGAGCACGCAAGTGCGAGGAGAAAATGAGTGATGGAACGTGTGTGCTTCATGGCGTTGGTTTTCTGTGCGGCTTGGGTCGCGCGCGTTTATCGTGCAGCAGTTTTCCCTTTCGGCAACCGCGTACTGGTATCCTTTTTGCATCCAGCCACGCGACATTCGACTGGTCGTCCTCGAATCTGCGGATGCCCACCTGCCGGATCATCGCGTCCGGCACCCTCTTCAGCGTCGCGCTCCTATTGGAAACGGCCAATGAGTCGGTCGTATTCGCTGTGATGTCCAATCCAGAACCAGACGATGTCGGAGCCGTCTTCCACGGCAGCGGCGCGATAGTGGATGCCCACACGGGCACACCACATCCGCCCGACCTTCTTGAAGTGCAACGATGGATGCCGCGGGTCGTTCTTCAGGAGTTCGAAGTTCGCATCGGAAAGCTTCTGAATCTCCTCGGGGAGCTGCTCATAGAACTTCCAGAACTTTGGGTTCGCGCGGTGTCTCACAAATCCGTGCAGCGTCCTTCGCGCAGGTCGCGAATGGCCTCGTCAGCGAGGGCGTCGAGGCGACCTGCTGCCACATCCTCCTCGAACTGCTTGTCCCACGCAGCGGCGTCGAAGCCGAGAAACCAATCGCGGAACATGGTCAAATCGTTGCGGGAGAGCTTCTGGACGGCGTTCTCAATGTCAAAAACGGTGCTCATCTCGGAAGGATACCGCTGGTGGATCTCACGGCAAGCGCAGAAACGCCCTTCCAGTGCCCTGAGGTGTTCGCAAGTCATGACTATGGCCGTGGCCGGGCTGGCTGCTGGCTTCGGCAATCTCGCGGACGAGCCGCTGGCATTCGGAGTAGTAGGCTTTGCCCTCGGACGCCCTGGCTTTAGCGATGGCATCGTCACACTCGTCCACCGTCATCGCGGCCATCTCGCGCAGCTCCGGTTGAGTGGCTCAAGTCTTCCCACAGCATTTCCATGAGCTGAAGCTTCTCTGAAACGGTCATGTCATTGAGTGGCAGTGTCGCAGACATGGGAAAGCGATCGCGGAAATCGAATGCAAGGCGAGCGTTTTAGCGCCTAACGGTTCCGCTTCACCCGACGTATCAGTCATATTGTGCCGTCCGCCCTGCAAAGGGAGGCCGAGTACGGATAGGACCACCGGAGGCGCTGGGCGCCTCGGGGGAGACAGCCGAAGGCTGCCCCGTAGGGGCGAGACGAGCGGGAGCGAGCGAGCCATTATGGACGCTGAAGCCATCAGCCACATCCCTCGAAGCGGAAACGTTCCCAAGATTACTCAACCCCAAACCCAACCCACCGGCCGCCCCCGGCAATACGCCGCCCGGCCAAAACCCAAGCACCCACCAAAAACAAACAATCCAACTCAGTTCACCCAACTTCCATCTTGACCCCTTACATAGGGGTTAGGCGTTACTTGGAGTAGAGAAACCATGCGATCCCGAGGAGCAAAAGCTCGATGGCTGTGCAGACGGCGAGAAAAACGAGTGTCCGACGGCGACGCTCCACAAAAGCAATGAAGCGAGGCGGGAGAAAGCGCGAAACGAGGGACAAATACTGACGCCATAAAGAACGGCGTGAGTAAGAATCAGATTCGGTTTCGGAGTTGCGTAGCAGCCTCGACCAATTGTTCTTGCGGGACATAAACGTGAACGCGTGGAATGAGCTGCAGCACCATGTCGCGTGTATCGGAGAGGGTCACGCTGTAGCCTTGGTGGGTGATGATGTCGTGAACCTTGGGGGTGATTGTGAGGACGGCCTGCACGAGATTGCGGTGATTCGGGTCGTAGTATTGCTTGAGGCCGACATCAATGATAGACAACGCAGCGGCAAGCGTGAGTTGCTCGTTTTCGTTGAGGTCTGGCTTGTTGAAGACGGCCTTGTATGCGGTTTTGGCTCCGACTGCGAGCGACTTGATAAGCGCGAAGATGAGAAAGCACGCAAAGAAAGCGATGGTTGCGATGAGTCTGCCCATTGTTTCGTGTGGTTTAGTTGTTAGGCGTTGCGGGTTTCATGGGTTTGCGTTGGCTGTGACGCTGGACGAGGTCAAGAAACTCCGAATGACCTCGAAAGGTGATGGCCAGATACTCCTCGTTTCCGTCGAGGTGCTTGAGGACCCGAGTGCTGAGAGGAGCGCCGATGCCG
>BJFP01000154.1 GCA_014189875.1 Verrucomicrobiota bacterium
GCGATGATCTGCAATCCTTCGCGGACAACCTCCGCGGGCTGGGAAAAATTCAGGCGCAGGCATTCGCGGGAGTGCGGCCAGTTTTCGCGGAGGCCGAAGAAGAAATATTCGCCGGGGACGACGAGGACTTTGCGCGCTTTCAACCGCTCGTAGAGTTCGCGCGTGGGGATGCGCAGTCCGCGCAGCCAGAGCCAATGGAAGAACGCGCCTTCGCTCGCGTGCAGCGCCCAGTCCACATTTGCTGCGTCGAAAAATTCGCGCGTCCATGCAGCGGCGGCGCGGCTTTTCTCCTCGTAAAACGGACGCAGGATACGCGGGCCGAATTCCAAAATCTCGCCGCTCTCGACCCACGGCAGCGCGAGCTGCTGACCCACGTTTCCATTCGCGAGACCGGCGATGGCGGTCATCGCCGCGAGTGCGGATGCGATTTTCTCCGCCGCAACGACGATGGCCGTGCGCGTGCCGGGCAGGCCGAGCTTCGAGAGGCTGAGCGTGAGGATCGTGTGCGGTGCCCAGTGCGGCTGCGCGGCGGTGAAGATGACATTCGGAAACGGCGCGCCGTACGCGTTGTCGAGGATGAGCGGGATGCCGTGCCGCGCGGCGAGCGCGGAGAGGCGCGCGACCTCTTCGTCGGTTAGCACGTTGCCGGTCGGGTTTGTGGGACGCGACACGGCGATGCATGCGATGTCCTCGCGGCGCAGTGCGTCCTCCACGGCGGCAAAATCAATCGTGTATTTGAAAATGCGCGCACCTTCGCCCTGCGGCCACGTGATGTGCGGACGACACGCGAAGAAGAGCCCGTCCTCGATGCCCTGGTCCGCGTAGCCGATGTATTCCGGCGCGAGCGGGAGCAGCACCTTGCGGCGGCGTCCGTCGGCGAAACGCCCGGCGAGCAGATTGAAGAGATAGAAAAACGCGCTCTGCCCGCCATTCGTGATTGCGAGATTCTCCGGCCCGATGTCCCAGCCGAAAGTGCGCTTCAGCAGCGATGCGAGCGCGGCGAGGAAGCGCGGATTTCCCTGCGGCGGATCGTAGTTGCCGAGCATCCGATCCAGCGCAGGGCCGTCGGCGACGAGTGCGCGCATCCGCTCGCGCAGGAGCGCCTGCATCTCCGGCACCGCCGCGGGATTGCCACCGCCGAGCATGCGCATATCCGGCTCGATGGTCATGGCGCGGCCGAGACCGTCCATGAGCTCAAGGATGCCGCTGCGGCCTGTGAGTTTTTGTCCGGCGAGGGAAAATGGAAAGTTGAGCGGGTTCATCGGCACGCGGACTTTTGCAGCCGCGAAGCGCGCAGTCTCCACACGGCGGGCTGCATGTCAGCATCCCACTGCGCGTTTCATTTCAGAGCGCAGTTGCCAAGATTCGCGCCGCGCCGGTATTGGTTGGCTGCCATGCTGAAAACTCCCCCGCCCTGCAAACGCACGCTGCTCGTCACGGGGCTCGCGTTCCTTTTCCTCGCCGCCGCGCCGTGCATCGCGCAGTCGCCGGACCTCACGCTCGCCCGCGACAAAAACTGGCTCGTCATCCGCGGCGCGCATCTGCCGAAGGGCGAAATCCGCATCAACTACCTTGAGGCATATTGCCGCACAGGCTCGACGACCGCAGACTGGCACGACACGACCATCGGCCACACGACGGAACTCATTTTGCTCAGCGACGACGCGAAGACGATGAAGCTGCGCTGCGCGGTGAAAGACGGCATCGTCGTCGAGCACACGATCACCGCGGGCAAGGATACTGTGACCTTCGCGATCACCGCCCACAATCCGACCGCGCAGGAATCCGGCGCGCACTGGGTGCAACCGTGCATCCGGCTCGGCGATTTCACCGGCTACGACAACAAGGGCAAGGATCTCGATGACTACCTGCCGAAGGGCTTCATCTTTCTCGACGGCAAGCTCGCGCGCATGAGCGACATCAAGCCGTGGGCCAAGGAAGCGCGCTACATCCCCGGCCAGGTCTGGTGCCCGAAAGACGTGCCGCGCACCGATGTGAACCCGCGCCCGCTCAGCCCGCTGGTGCCGAGCAACGGCCTCATCGGCTGCTTCAGCGGGGACGAAAAGATGATCTTCGGCGTGGCATTCGAGCCATATCAGGAGCTGTTCCAGGGCGTCGCCCGCTGTGTGCATTCCGACTTCCGCATCGGCGGACTGAAGCCGGGCGAGACGAAAAAAATCCGCGGGAAAATCTACATCACACCGAACGACGTGGCCGCGCTGCTATCGCGTTACGCGAAGGATTTTCCGGAGCACCAGGGGAAGTGATGGCGGCGATCTTGGCGGAAAAAAAGCACTGGTCTCCGATGCCGTCGCCGCTGCATTTTCTCCCACGCTAAGAGCAACATCGCCCGGAGGTCATCTCCGCGTCCCTCCGAAATCCTCACCATGATCACACGCCGCACTTTTCTCCACCGCACCTCCGCAGCCGCAGCCGCGCTTTCGTTTCCCGCAGTCGTGCGATGTGCGAGTCCAAACTCGAATTTGCAGATCGTCGCCGTCGGCTGCATGGGCAAGGGGCTGAGTGACATCGCGGAAACGGGGTCGCATCCGAAGGCGAAGTTCGTCGCATTCTGCGATGTGGACACGAACCGCTTCCACGAGGCGGACGATTTATTCCCCGGCACGCCGCACTATCAGGACTGGCGCGAGATGTTTGCGAAATTGAGCGGCCAATTTGATGCGGTGACGATCTCGACGCCCGACCACTGGCACGCGCCCGTGGCGATGGCGGCGATGAAAATGCGCAAGCATGTGTATTGCCAGAAGCCGCTCGCGCACACGGTGTGGGAGGTGCGGCAGATGCGCCGGCAAGCGGAGATCTCGAAGGTGATCACGCAGATGGGGAACCAGATCCACAGCCACGAGACGTACCGCACCGGCGTGAAACTGATCCACGGTGGCGTGATCGGAAAAATCAAGGCGGTGCATTCGTGGCAGCCGAATCCGGGCAACAAATATTCGGGCCTCTCGAAGCGCCCCGAGCCGTCGGGCGCTGAAGTGCCGGCGTCGCTGAACTGGGACTTATGGATCGGCCCCGCGCCGATGCGCCCCTACGAGCCGAATCTCTATCACCCGTTCAAGTGGCGCGACTGGCAGGACTTTGGCGGCGGGACGATGGGCGACTTCGGCTGCCACATCCTCGATCCCATTTTCACCGCGCTGGAACTCACCGCGCCGATCAGCATCCGCGCGGAGAACACCGGCCTGAACGAGGAAACATGGCCCGCGGCCGAGACGGTGAGCTACATCTTCCCCGGCACAAAATGGACAGCGGAGAAGATGCTGCCGGTCACTTGGTATGACGGCGGACGGATGCCGGATCGCGCGCTCGCGCAGATGCCTGAGGATGCGAAATTCCCGGGGGGCGGCTCGCTGTTCATCGGCGAGGGCGGGACGATGATCCTGCCGCACGTCGCGCTGCCGAAGCTGTATCCCGTGGAGAAATTCGGGGAGTTCGAGATCGAAAAAGTCGCGGGCGCGAGCCACTACCACGCGTGGGTGGACGGTGCGATCGCGAGCACGAAGACGACGGACGGATTCCACTACGCGGCGCCGCTTGCCGAGGCCGCGCTGCTCGGCAACGTCGCGACACGCGTGCCGGGTGAGACGCTGATGTGGGACGCGGAAAACCTGCGCGTCACGAATTCCGAAGCGGCGACGAAGCTGCTCACGAAGGCGTATCGCGAAGGGTGGAAGCTCGACGCGGCGAGCTGAGCGTGTCCTGCACTTTGGAGGGATCGAGTCGCACAGGGCCAACGGCCCGGCACATGCCAGCCCAGGGCAACGCCCTGGGTGATTGGAAACAAGAAGATCACAGCCCTGAAGGGGCGGCCCCATGATGTCGCGCCCCTTCAGGGCTTTCTCTTTCCTTCCAGCAAACTCAGGGCGTTGCCCTGGGCTGGCATGTTTTGCACCGTTGGCGCTCCGAGGCAGCACGCTCTCGGGGTGAATGACGCGCTTTCAGGGTGAATGACATGCTCTCAAAGTGCATGACGCGCTCCGAGACGCTGGCTCGACACGGGCGGAAATCCGCCGCTTGAATTGCGCATGGCGAAAAAGCGCGGTGACGCGCCCGCTCCAGATCCGATTCCCCAGGAGGCAGCGCGCAAATCACGCGGCGCTGCGTTTGCGATTGTCATCGTGGCACTGCTGTTCGTCGGCACGTTCGGATGGTGGAAAATTGCGCATCGCGACAGGTCGCCAGCCGCATCGCCAATCGAAGGCGCAGCGCAATCTTCACCCGCGACTGCCTCCACGTCGAAGCCGACGCCTAGGCCCGCGCTGCCGCCATTGCTCGAACCGGAGGCGCAGATCTTTGCGCGCTACGCCGGATCGCAGAGTTGCCGCGGGTGCCATGCGGCGCAGTTTGATTCGTGGGCGAAGTCGAATCACGGCAATGCTGAGCGGCTGCCGGACAAGGTGATGGACGCCGCGGCATTTTCGCCAGAGCGCACTTTTCACCACGGCACGCAGGACTCGGTGGCGACGCTGAAGGACGGGAAGCCTGTGGTGAAGACGCTCGGCTTTGGCGGGGCGCACGAGACATACCCGATCACGCGGGTCATCGGGCACGATCCTCTGCGGCAGTATCTCGTCGAGCGTCCGGGCGGACGGGTGCAGACGCTGGAGGTCGCATTCGATCCGAAGCGCAACCAGTGGTTCGACGTGTACGGTGACGAGGATCGCAAGCCCGGCGAGTGGGGGCACTGGACGGGGCGCGGGATGGGTTGGAATGCGATGTGTGCGAGCTGCCACAACACGCGGCTGCGGAAAAATTACGACGCAGCGAGCGACACGTATCGCACGAGGATGGCGGAGATGAGCGTCGGCTGCGAGTCGTGCCACGGGCCGATGAAGGCGCATATGGAATGGCGGAAACAGCATCCGCAGACAAAGGAGGCGGATCCGACTGTTCAGAAATTAACACGCGACCAGACCTTCGACACCTGCGGCTCATGCCATGCGCGGCGGCGCGAACTCACGGGCGACTTTGTGCCGGGCGATTCGTTTGCGCAGCATTTCCAGCTCACGACCGTGGATGAAAGTGATCTCTATTTTCCCGACGGGCAGATCCGCGATGAGCTGTACGAATACGGCTCGTTTCACGGGAGCAAGATGCACACGGCAGGCGTGCGCTGCGCGGACTGTCACGACCCGCACGCGGCCAAGCCGCGCGTGATGGGCAATGCGCTGTGCCTGCGCTGCCACACCGGTGCGCCAGGGCAGATTCCCGACAGCACGGTGATCGCGCCGATCATTGATCCGGTCGCGCACAGCTTCCACAAGGCCGACAGCACGGGCGCGCAGTGCGTGGCCTGCCACATGCCGGTGACAACCTACATGCAGCGGCATCCGCGGCACGACCATGGGTTCACGATTCCCGATCCGCTGCTCACGAAGGAGCACCGCGTGCCGAACGCATGCAATAAATGCCACACCGACAAGGACACCGACTGGGCGCTTGCCGCGACGGAGAAATGGTGGGGCGAGAAAATGAAGCGTCCTTCGCGCGAGCGCGCGCAGACGGTCGCCGCCGCGCGCGCAGGCACGCTGACCTCGGGGGTGCCGCTGCTCACGCTTCTGCGCAATGAGCCGAATGGATATTGGAAGGCTTCGCTGATCCGTCTGCTCGGAGCATGGAGCGCGGATGCCGAAGTGGCGCGCGCCTTTCTCGAATACGCGCAGCATCCCGATCCGCTCGTGCGCACGGCAGCGGTGCAGGCGCTGGAATCCGTCGGCGGGCAGCTTGGCGATGCCGCGCAAAAAGTCCTCGCTCGCCGCACCGAGGACAACGAGCGCGCGGTGCGCGTCGCTGCGGTGTCGGCGTTGCGTGCCGTGCCGGATGCGACGAGCCGCGCATTCCGTGAACTCATGCACGCGCTCGACCTCGCGGCGGATCAGCCGATGGGCCAGCTCCAGAAAGGCGCTTGGGCGCAGGCGCACGGCGATGCCGCGGGTGCACTCGCACATTTTGAGAAGGCCGTGGCGTGGGATCCGAATTCCGGCGGCATCCGCAACGAATTCGCGCGGCTGCTCAGCGGGATGGGGCGCGCGGAGGACACGCTCGTGCAGATGCAGGAGGCGGTGCGTCTGGAGCCAAAGCAGGCGGAATTCCGGTTCAATCTCGCGCTCGCGTGGAATGAAGCAGGGAACATGCGGAATGCCGTGCGGGAATTTGAGGAGGCCGTGAAGATTGATCCGAGGCACGCGCGGG
Organism: Verrucomicrobiota bacterium; assembly: GCA_014189875.1. Classification (GTDB taxonomy): domain Bacteria; phylum Verrucomicrobiota; class Verrucomicrobiia; order Chthoniobacterales; family Chthoniobacteraceae; genus SXWH01. The sequence goes on from BJFP01000154.1 coordinate 6,217, forward strand.
CGTGGTACAATCTCGGCCTTGCACACAGCGCCCTCGGCAAGGCTGCCGAGGCCGTCACCGCGCTGCGCAAAGGCGAGGCCGCGGAGCCGCGCGATGCGCGCATCCCGTATGCGCGCGCTACGATCCATGCGCGGCTCGGGCAGCGCGCCGCTGCGCGCGAGGCGGCGCTGCGTGCGCTGACAATCCAGCCGGATTATCAGGATGCGCAGCAGTTGCTGCGGCAGCTCGGGCAATAGCGTGGAACAGCCGTCCCGGCTGTGATCCGAATCAGTTCGTCTTCAGCACCTCGATGAACGCTTCCTGCGGGATGTTCACGTTGCCGATGGCCTTCATGCGCTTTTTGCCCTCTTTCTGCTTTTCGAGGAGCTTGCGCTTGCGGCTGATATCGCCGCCGTAGCATTTCGCGGTCACGTTTTTCCGCATCGCGCTCACACTCTCGCGGGCGATGATTTTTCCGCCGATGGCGGCCTGGATGGCGATTTGGAAGAGCTGCGTAGGGATGACTTCCTTGAGCTTTGCGGCGAGGGCGCGGCCGCGGCTGTCAGCCTTGTCGCGATGCACGATGCTGGAAAATGCGTCCACGATTTCGCCGTTCACGAGCATGTCGAGCTTCACGAGCTTGTCCGCGCGGTAGCCGGCGTGCTCGTAGTCCATCGAGCCGTAGCCGCGCGTGATGCTCTTCATCTTGTCCACGAAATCCACGAGGATTTCATTCAGCGGGAGATCCACGCTGAGCATGACGCGGCGCGGGTCAAGCGTCTCGGTGTGATCTACGAGGCCGCGCTTGTCCATGATGAGCTGGAGCATGGCCGAAATGTATTCGTTCGGGATCATGATGAAGCAGCGCACGATGGGCTCGCGCGTCTCGGCGATGACGGACGGGTCGGGGAGGTTTTCGGGATTGTCCACGCGCAGCACTTCGCCGTTCGTCTTCACGATTTCGTAAATAACGGAGGGATACGTGGCGATGATGTCCATGCCATACTCGCGCCGCAGCCGCTCGATGATGATCTCCATGTGCAGCAGGCCGAGGAATCCGCAGCGGAAACCGAAGCCGAGCGCGACGGACGATTCCGCCATAAAGTGAAACGCGGCGTCGTTGAGCTGGAGCTTGCCCATCGCGGCCTTGAGGTGCTCGAAGTCCGCCGTGTTGATCGGGTAGATGCCGCTGAAGACCATCGGCTGGAGTTCCTGGAATCCCTCGAGTGGCTCGGTCGCCGGCAGGCGCGTGCCCGTGAGCGTGTCGCCGACTTTCACCTCGGTGACGGTCTTCATGTTCGCGATGACGTAGCCGACATCGCCGGGCCCGAGTTCATCCTGCGGCACAAATTTGGGAGTCTGCGGGCGGAAGATGCCGACCTCTTTCACCTCGTAGGAACTGTTCGTCGCCATGAGGCGCACCATGTCGCCAGCCTTGATCGCGCCGTCCACGACGCGCACGTACACGACCACGCCGCGATACGTGTCGAAGGTCGAATCGAACACGAGTGCGCGCAGGCGTTGGTTGCGGTTATTCGGCGGCGCTGGGATGCGTGCGATGACGGCCTCGAGGATGTCCTCGATGCCGATGCCCTGCTTCGCGCTCGCGAGGATCGCCTCCTCGGCGGGGATGGCCAGAATTTCCTCAAGCTGCCGCATCACGGACGGGAGATCGGAGTTTGGAAGGTCAATTTTGTTGATCACCGGGATGAGCTTGAGCTTCTGCTTCTCGGCGAGGTGGACATTCGCGACGGTCTGCGCCTCGACGCCCTGCGCGGCGTCCACGATGAGGAGCGCGCCCTCGCACGCGGCGAGCGAGCGCGAGACTTCATACGCGAAGTCCACGTGGCCCGGCGTGTCCATGAGGTTGAGCTTGTACTCTTTTCCGTCGCGCGCCTTGTACATCATGCGCACGGGGTGCGCCTTGATCGTGATGCCGCGCTCGCGTTCGAGATCCATCGCGTCGAGGAGCTGCTCCTGCGATTCACGCTTCTGAATCGTCCCGGTGAATTCGAGCAGACGATCCGACAGCGTCGTCTTGCCGTGGTCAATGTGGGCGATGATGCAGAAATTGCGTGTGTTGCTCGGCATGGAGTGTCTTTCGGAAAAAAAGGGGGCGGAATATGCGCGGCCTTGCGGGTTGCGTCAACGACTCGCGGGCGGGTCATTTTTTCCGGATTCTGCGACGATCACAAATTTGCTCCTGTGCCTCGCGCCGCCCACGCGCGGAGATCGGATTGCGAGCGGGGAAAATTTGGGCGCAAGCCACGCAGCCGCAAGCCCGCGCGTTCGGAAGGCAGCGGGCCTAGCGGATTGCCTCCGCAGGCTGCATCACGGCTGCGCGGGCGGGCTTGCGGCTCCAGCGGATGCACGCGAGGAAGATCGCGGTGAAGAGCAGGTCGCTCACGAGCGTGTTGCGGTAGAAGGTCCACGTGGGCGCGTAGCCGGGGAGGCCCGTGGTGAGCGCCTGGAGCCAGCCAGTCGCGGTCTTTGCGTAGCCGGGCTCGTAGAGCCAGGAGGCGGTGTTCGTCGTGAGGTAAAAGAAGAACGAGCCACCGAGGACTGCGGGCAGAATGACGGACGGGCGTGCATTTTTGCGGAGCATCCAGCCGAGGCCGGCGACTGCGGCGAAGGCGATGGTCTTGCCGAGAAATTCCACGGTGAAGAGCGGGAAGCCGAAGTAGGAATTCAGAATGATGTCGGTGCCGAACAGCGTGACCAGCGGCAGTGCGATGGCGAGACGGCGGGGCAGAAACGCGGCGCCGCAGAGGCAGAGCGCGGCCATCGGGGAAAAATTCGGGAGCCACTCGGGCTGCTGCTGCTTCACATGGAGCAGCACAGGCAGGAGGCGATACACGACGGCGGCAAAAAAGAGGACGAGTCCGGCAATCATTTCGCGCACGGTGTAGCGGGGCTTCGCGGATCACGCAACCGGGAAACATCGCGCACTGATTTTTTCAAGAATGTGCGCGCTCTGGATCACGGGCGGTGACATGCGCGCGGCGCGGCGATACAAGGTGAAGATGACGAAAAAAGCGAAAACTCAAGGACCGACCCACACGACGCGCGTTCTTGTGCTGGTGGATGAATCGAATGTCGTCAGTTCCGCATGGGCTGTGAAGCGGAGTATGGACTGGGTGAAGCTGCGCGATTTCCTGTGCGACGCGGATCGCGGGCGCACGCTGATCGAGATGGTCGTGTATGTCGGCCTCCCGCCGGTGATGCCGGTGTGGCAGACGGAGCGTGAAAAGAAGAGCAAGTTCGTCCACTGGCTGCGCTCGAACGGTTTTCTCGTCGTGACGAAGGACGGCTCTCCTGCGGATGAGGGCCACTACAAGTCGAATGTGGACGTGATGATGGCGATTGATGCGATCGAGCTTTCCACGGCGATGCAACCGGACGTGGTGACGCTCGTGACGGGCGACGCGGACTTCGCGTACCTCGCGCTTC
>BJFP01000155.1 GCA_014189875.1 Verrucomicrobiota bacterium
GCACGGATCGCATCCCAACACGCACGCTGAGTGTGCCGCTGCGGAGGAACTGCCGTGCCGAGACCGGTGATGAACATGCGTATCTCTCTACGTGTCAGCGCTGCTTGGCGACTCACATTTCCACGTTCGTCGTGCCTGCGCACTGTGGCGCATCAAATTGGGGAATATCGGAGTCATCTCAAAAATCGGGAATCCAATGCTTCTCGAAGAGGCGATGACAAAGCTGACGACGCGAGTCGCTCATTTTGCCAATAGCTCCGAGATCACACTGTCGATCTCCTTGAAAAGTTCCTGCGCTCCGGCATCGCTGACCGGGCCGCTCACCTGCTTCACGATACGACCGGCATGATCGATGAGGTAGATGTTGGCGACGCCTTTCTTGTAGCCGAATTGCTTCACCACCGAGCCTTCCCAGTCGAGCATCACCGAGTAGGTGAGTTTTTTCCGGAATGAATTGCGGACGGCACCCTGCAAAATGCCCGGGACACTCGACATATCCGCGATGCCATCAATGTCGATGCGCGTTTCGTAGCGGTCGCGGATTCGCTGAATCCATGGCGCGAGTTGTTCGGAACCTTTCTTATCCGCAACAGTCATCACTGTGACTTTCGTCTTTGGAAAACGATAGGTGCGCGGCTTTACCTCTTGGTCGGTGAGTTCGAAGTCGGTGAGCTTTTCAACCGGTGCAGCGAGTGAGACGGTGTGCAGGGCAAGGAGGGCGAGGAGTGGGAATTTCATGGTGCGGAGACGGGCAGGTATTCGCGGCCTTTCCATGTGGCGGGGCGCTTGCGGAGGGAGCGGAAGAAGGCGAACCACTGGATGGCTACGAGCGCGCAGATGCCGAATGGGTGCAGCAGTGCGCCGAGGATAGATTGACGGAAACGCACGACGGCGATGAGGCGTGGGAGGAATGCGGCGACGGTGCCGATGATGGCGAAGGTGAGTGCGAGCGCGGACTTGGCGAATGCGAGCAGCGCGAATGGGAGGACTTGGCCTCCGAGGAGGAGGAGCGTTGCGGGAAGGATGAGTTGTGGGGAGCCGAGGCCTTCGTGGGCGTTCTTTGCGAAGCCGTGCCACACCTCCGATGCGCGGCGATACATGCGGCAGTGGAAGGTGTCGGTGGCGTCGAAGAGGTCGGTCGCGAAGCCGTGCGCGCGAAAGGTGCGCGTGAGTGCGACGGCGTCGTGGATACGGTTGGCGATGGTGCTGTGGCCGCCGATTCGGTCGTAGGCTTCGCGGCGGACGGCAAGGATTTGGCCACACGCGGCGGCGAAGCGCGGGTCGGAGGATTTGCGCATGCGCTCCAGCGGGAGGAAGCCGAGCAGGACGAAGTGGATCAGCGGGATGATGAGTTTTTCCGTGAGGCCGCGGGTTTCCTCGTGAGGGACGCCGCTGACGAGTGCGGCGCGGCTTTGATCCATGAATGCGGCGAGGCGTGCGAGGGAGTCGGGGTGGGAGATGCGCACGTCGGCATCCATGAAGACGAGGAGCGGGTGCTTCGCGAGTGCGGCGAGCTGGTGGCAGGCGAAATTTTTACCGCACCAGCCGGGGTGGAGTGGCTCGGCGGTTTCGAGGCGCACGCGTGGATCTGCGGTGAATTCACGGACGATGTCGGCGGTGTGATCGGTCGAGCCGTCGTCGAGGATGATGACTTCGAGATCGATGCCGTCACTTTGCAGAATCGAGTGCAGGGCGGCGGCGATGTTGGCTTCTTCGTTACGCGCGGGGATGAGCACGGAGCACTTGGCGCGAGCGGTGCCGGGCTGCGGGAGTAGCGCGTAGAGCGCGAGGTTGCGCAGGAATAGCGCGGCGGGGATGAGTGCGAGCAGGCAACTCGCGGCGGCGATCCAGGTGATCATCGCGTGGCGGCGGCGGGGTGTTCGGGATCGAATTTTTCGCCGCGAAGTCGCGCGCGGAACCAGCGCCATGCGTCGTAGATTCCGTTCACGCCGGACTTGCCGCGATTTGCGGTCTGCCAATCGGCGGGATCGCGGCGGCAGGAGCTGGCGGCGAGTTTGGTCTGCGTGGTTTCGAGCGCGCCGGTGAAGACGCCGGTCCACTCTTCGACGGTGCGGGTGCGTTCGCGGCCGGGCACGATGGGTTCGCCAAAGGAGACGAGGATTTCCGGGCGCGGCTCGGTCCAGAATGGGTATTCGATCGCGAGCGGGACGAATGCGACATCCGGCTCGCGCACGGCGAGCGCGCCAAGGCCGTCCTGCAGGCGGAGCGGGCGTTCGCGCACGTCGGCGAAGCGGCCTTGCGGCGAGAGCCACACGGAGTTGCGCCGATCGGCGAGGAGGTCGTGCGTGATTCGCAGAAAGGTGCGCGTGCCACGCAGGCTCGGATCGACTCCGAAGAAACCGAGGCGTTTGAAGATGCCGTAGCGCTCCAGCATTGCGGAATCGATCGGGCCGAAGGCGGAACGCTCGGGGAAGAAGTCGCGCGCGAGGAGCAGGCAGACGAGCGGGTCCCACCATGAGGCGTGATTGAAATAGACGACGAGCGGGCGGTCGCGGTCACACGCGGGCAGGCCGCTTTTCAAAATGCGCAACGCGTGGAAGTCCCGGCGCACGCGGCGACGGCAGTAGGCGATGAAGAATTTCATCACGCTGCCCGAGATGTGCGGCGCGGATTTCATCACACCAATTCCAATTCCGGCGCGGCTGGCAGCGGCGCGGATTTTTCGCCGAAGCCGTCGCTGTCGAGCGTGTCGGCGGCGATCCAGCCGGACATGAGGACCATCGGCATGCCGGGGCCGGGATGCGCGGCGCCACCTGCGAGGTAGAGGCCGCGCAGGTCGGGGCTGCGGTTGCCGGGCTTGAATGCGCCGAGGAATTTTCCGTGGCTGGCGAGGCCGTAGATGGCGCCATCGAGCACGTGGTAGCGGTCGTGGATGTCCTGCGGCGTGAGCGTGCGCTCGAAGACGATGCGCGATTCGATGTCGGGCATTTTGCCGGTGGTCTTGAGCTTTTCCAAAATCACGCGGCGATATTCGGGGAGCATTTTTTTCCAGTCGTGATGCGGGCGCAGATACGGCGTGTGGACGAGGACGTAGAGTGCTTCGCCACCCGCTGGCGCGGTGCCGGGCTCGGTGCAGGTCGTGGCTGCGAGGTAGCACGTGGGGTCGGGCGCGGGTTCGCCCTTTTTGTAGATGAAATCGAACTCCTCGTGCGGGTCGCGGCTGAAGACGAAGCCGTGATGCGCGAGGTGCTCGTAGCGTTTGTTGAGGCCGAGGTAGAGCACGACGCCGGAGCACGCGGGCTCGTAGCTGCGGCGGTGTTCGAATTTCTCCGCGACCGGACCTTGGATCAGTTCGCGATGGGTGCGGACGGAGTCGCAGTTCGACACGACGGCGCTGAGCGCGATCTCTTCGCCGGACTCGGTGCGGACGCCGGTGACTTCGCCGCCGTGCGAGAGGACCTTTTCGATCTTCGTTCCGACGCGGAACTCGACGCCGAGTTCGCGGGCGAGTTTTTCCAGCGCGAGCGGGACGGCGCGCGTGCCGCCCATGGGATACCACACGCCTTCCTGCGTCTGCATGTGCGCGATTCCGCAGAGGACGGCGGGCGAGCCGTAGGGCGATGAGCCGACGTATTGCGTGAAATGATCGATCATTTGCGCGACGCGCGGGTCGGGCGTGAATTTCCGCACAGTGCCGGCGACCGAGCGGCCCATGCGCATCGAGAGCACGTCGGCGAGCATCTTCGGATCGAATGCGGCCTTCCAATTCATCATGTCGCCCAAGCCGCCGATGGACTTGTGGAAAAAGCGGCGCTGCGAGATGTCGTCGAGGCGCTCGCTGTAGCCGATGAAGTCGCGGTAGCGCGCGCCGGAATTGGTTCCGGGCGCGAAGCTGTCGAGCGTTTTTGCCATTGCTTCGGGGTCTTGCGCGAGGTCGAGCGACGAGCCGTCTTCGAAGAAACAGCGCCACTGCGGATCGAGCCGCACGAGTTCCAGGTAATCCTCCATGCGTGCGCCAGCTTCGCTGAAGATGCGGTGCAGCACCGAGGGGATCGTGACGATGGTCGGGCCCATGTCGAAGCGGAAGCCGTCGCCGCGGAGCTGCGCGGCTTTCCCGCCGAGCCAATCGTTGCGCTCGAAGAGGACGACTTTGTTTCCGCGCGCGGCGAGCACGCAGGCTGCGGAGAGGCCGGCGAGGCCGCCGCCGATGATGCCGATGGGTTTCATGGTCGTGTCTTTCTGGTTTTGAGTTTGGTGATCAGTGACCGGAACAGATCGCGGAACGCGGCGAACCGATGGGTGCCGTGCGCGGCGCGGATGTAGGCTGAGAAAAGGTGCGCGTCGCCTTGATCAGGAGCGTCGAAGTGTGGACGCGAGTGGCCGTGGCGGATGGCGACGACGTGCGGGAAGGTCATTTCGAGCAGGCCCTCGTCGCCGCGCGTGGTGCCGAAGCCGCTGGCTTTCACGCCGCCGAAGGGCATGCGCGGATCTGCGGTGGGCGCGATGAGATCGTTGATGAGGACGAAGCCGGTCTTGATGCGCGCGGCGAGGGTGCGTGCGCGCGCGATGTCGCGGGAGAAGATGGAACAGCCGAGCGCGAAGTCGGCGGAGTTGACGAGGGCGATGGCTGCGGCTTCGTCCGGGACCACATGCATCGGAATCGGAGCGATGCAATCGTCACGCATTTCGGGCGGGACGGCGTCGCCGTTTGTCCCGGAAGGACGATGGAAATTAGCCGGTGGCGCGAGCCACCGGACATCGTCCCCATCGGGAATCCGTCCCGGCGGGACGGCGGAATCAACGGGCGAATTTCCGGCGCCCCTGCCGGGGCGCGTCCGTGTTTCGTCGGTGATCCGGTGGCTCGCGCCACCGGCTAATTTCCGGAGTCCCTCCGGGACTTCAAAACTCGGGATTCGCTCCGGGACTTCAAATTGTCGAAGTTGCTCCGGGACATTTCCGATGACGATGAGGCGGCGCGGGGCGATGCAGGTTTCGCTGTCGTTCAGAGTAGTGCCGAAGCGGAGGGCGCGGACGACGAGGTCGAGATCGGCGTCGGCGAAGACGAGGACGGCGTCCTGGCCGGAGAGTTCCATCACGGATGGCGTGTTTGTCTCGGCGAGTGTCGCGAGGATATCGCGTCCGTTTTCGGAGGAGCCGGTGAAGATGACTTTGTCCACGCCATCGGCGATGGCGCTGCGTGCGGCCTGCACGCTCTCCGGCAGGATGGTGAGCAGCGCGGGATCGAGTCCGGCTTCGCGTGCGAGTTGTGCGAAGGCGAGCGCGACGTGGCGCGTGCCGGGCGCGGGCTTGAGCAGGACGGCGTTGCCGCCGGCGAGTGCGTGCAGCGCGTGAACGGCGGGCAGGAAGAGCGGATAGTTGCTAGGGCCGATGACGAGCACGAGGCCGAAGGGCTGGCGCTGCACTTCAAAGGTGACGCCTTGCATCCAGAACGGACGTCTGCGGCTTCCGCATCGGCGTGTGGCGAGCACACGATCCGCGCATTTATCCAGCCAGCGGCAGGCGTCGGCGAGCGGGAGGACTTCGGAGACGAGCTTCTCGGCGATGGGACGATCGCTCACGGACGCTGCGATGCTCGCAAGCCTGTCTGCATTTTCCGCGATGAGGTGACGTAGCGCGCGCACGACGCGGAGGCGCTCGCGCATCGGTGTGACCGACCAGCGCGATTGCGCGGCGCGGGCGTCCGCGTGGACGTCGCGCTCCGGCTGCATGTGCGGTGCGATGGTCGCGTTCATGCGAGCTCCATGTCTGGCGGTGCGATTTCCGGCGCGGGCGCGACGGCGGGCTCGATGCCGAGGTCCGCGAGCAGCAGTCGCGAGCTGATGCGCGCGCTTTCGAAAATCACGGGCAGGCCGCTGCCGGGATGCGTGCCGCCGCCGACGAGATAGACGCCGTCCACATCCTCGAAGCGGTTGTGCGGACGCAGGTGCAGCATCTGGTCGAGGCTGTGCGCGAGGTTGAAGGTCGCGCCCTGATGGATTTCGTATTTCGAATCCCAGTCGTCGGGCGTGACGATGCGCTCGAACTGGATGCGCTTTTCGACATCGGTGAAGCCGGCCTTTTCGATCTGCCGCAGCATCTTTGCGCGGAAGCGCTCGCGCTCGCGGGACCAGTCCACATTTTTATGCTGATGCGTGACGGGCGCGAGGACGTAGAGCGCGCTCTTGCCGCGCGGGGCGAGCGTCGGGTCGGTGACGCATGCATTCTGCACGTAGAACGACGGGTCCTCGGAGAGCACATGCTTGTTTTCGATTTCGTCGAGGTTGCGCGCGTAGTCGTCGGAGATGTGGATGCTGTGGTGCGGCAGGTCGAATTCGCCGTCCACGCCGAGATACATCATGAAGGTCGAGCAGGAGAATTTCTTGCCGGCGATTTTGCGGTCGGTCCAGCGGCGGCGCAGGCGATCGGGCACGAGGCGTTTCATCGCTCGCGCAAAGTCGGCGTTCATCACGATGGAGTCCGCTTTTTCCACACCGGAAGAGGTGCGCACGCCGGTGGCGCGGCGGCCTTCGAAGAGCACTTCCTCGACGGGCGAGTCAGTGCGGATTTCCACGCCGAGCCGCTCGGCGACGCGCGCCATCGCGACGGTCACGGCGGCGCATCCGCCGATGGGATGGAAGACGCCGTATTCGTATTCGAGGAACGAGAGAATCGAGAAGAGGCTCGGGCAGCGGAACGGCGACATGCCGAGGTATTTTGACTGGAAGGAGAACGCGAGGCGGATGCGCGGGTCGCGGAAGAAGCGGCCGAGATACGTGTCGAGCGACTGATGCGGACGGAGCATCGGGAGCATCTTGAGGAGCCGCATGTTCAGGAGATCCTGCCAGCCGTCGAAGGGCGTCTCCAAGCACGGCTCCATGCGTGCGAGCTTCGTGCGGTTTTCATCGAGGAAACGGCGGAAGCCGGGGGCGTCGTCTGGCGCGATCGCGGCGATCTGCTGCTCCATGCGCGCGATGTCGGGCGTGGCGTCGATCTGCCCGCCGCTGCCGAAGATGATGCGGTATTGCGGATCGAGCCGCACCATTTCCACCTCCGCGCGGAGCGACGTGCCGGCCGCGGCGAAGATTTCCTCCAGCACACGCGGGTAGAGGAAAAAGGTCGGGCCGAGGTCGAACTTGAACCCATCGGACTCGATGGACGACGTGCGTCCGCCGACGGTCGGCAGACGCTCGATGACTTTCACTTTCACCCCCGAGGCGGCGAGCAGGATGGCGGAAGCGAGGCCGCCGGGGCCTGCGCCGATGATGATGACTTCCTTGTTTTTCATGATGTGAGGTTGCGTGGGAAAGTGGGGTCAGAATTTGGTCTTCACGCCGCAGGCGCGGAGGGCGCACCAGCCGCGCGCGGCCTCGAACGCGACGAACAGCGCGGACCCCGCGAGCGCGATGCCGGCGGCGCGCGAATGCGGCCACGTGAAGACGGCTGCGACGGCCATCAGGAGCGCGCTGATTGCGCGGATGACGCGGCCTTTCGTGTCGAGGTTTGGGCGGAGGAAGGACATGGGGTTCGTAGATTGGTGTGAACTCGTGTGACGGCGTATGTCTAAATTATGTCTCAGTATTGTCAACGGAAAGTTCGACAGTCTTCATTCATGTCTAAATTTACACTTGCGCTCGTTTAACTGTTGTCTATGTATCGCCCACTCAATGGCCGCCTCATTTCCCATTCAAACTGTCGCCGAACGCACTGGGCTGACGCCTCACGTCATCCGGGCTTGGGAGCGGCGGTATCGTGCCATCGAGCCGGAGCGTTCGGCGGGGAAACACCGGCTCTATTCCGAGGCCGAGATCGAGCGGATCGGGATGCTGCACCGGGCCGTTCGCAGCGGACATAGCATCGGAAAAATCGCGAAGCTCCCGACCGAGGAGCTGTGCGCGCTCATCGCGCAACAAGCGGACGTCTCGCGCACCGCCGCGGTCCGTGGTGCCGACGATTCGGCGGCGACATTTCGCGACGAATCGCTGGCCGCGGTCTCCCGTTTCGACGGCCCGGCCCTGCAGGAAATGCTGAACCGTGCGCTGGTCACCTTTGGACACATGGGCCTGCTGCGGCTCGTCATCGCGCCGCTGGCCGAGGAGATCGGCGAACGCTGGCGCTCCGGCGCACTCACCCCCGCTCACGAACATTTCTTCACCGCCTCCGTGAAAGTCTTCCTCGGCGACCTCACCCGGCAGTTTGCAATTCCTCTGAGCGCGCCCTGCATCATCGCCACCACCCCCGCTGGGCAACTCCACGAACTCGGCGCAATCATGGCCGCCGCGACCGCCGCGAACCTCGGCTGGCGCCCGATTTACCTCGGCCCGAACCTGCCCGCGCACGAGATCGCCGGCGCCGCATTGCGCAACGAAGCCGCCGCCATCGCGCTCAGCATCGTCTATCCCGCGGACGACCCGAATCTCGCCGGCCAGCTCACCGAACTCGCACGATTGATCCCCGCCGGCACGCGCATCCTCGCCGGCGGCCGTGCGGCGCGCGGATACTTCGAGGCGCTCATCCGCATCGGCGCGCTGTGCGCGGACAGCATCGAGGAATTCGGCAGCCAGCTTGATTCCTTGCGCCGCGCCCCGGCAAAAAAAGTCCACGAGTAATGCGCATCCGCGAATTCCACGACGAGCAATGGCTGCCCCGCCCGATTGACGAAGTCTTCCCGTTCTTCGCCGACGCGGGAAATCTACAGCACCTCACGCCGCCGTGGATTCGCTTCAAGATCCTCACGCCACGTCCCATCGAGATGCGGCCCGGGGCCTTGATTGACTACCGGCTCCGCGTTCACGGCATCCCTCTCCGCTGGCGGAGTGAAATCACGGTGTGGGAACCGCCTTTTCGCTTCGTGGACGAGCAGCGCCGCGGCCCTTACCGGCTGTGGGTCCACGAGCACTCCTTCCAGTCCCGCGACGGCGGCACGCTTTGCCGGGACACCGTGCGCTACGCCGTGCCATTCGACATGCTCTCGCACCGCCTGTTCGTGCGTCCCGACATCGAGCGCATCTTCGCGTTCCGCCGCGGCGTGCTGATGGAGCGATTCGGCCCGGTGCCGCTAGAAAATCCGTCGCCGGAGCCAGCAAAGACTGCTGGCATTTCGTAGCGCCTTGCTTCGTGATCGCGTGCCATGCACCGCCTGCTCATCGCCACGAAGAATGCTCACAAAACCGCCGAGATCCGCGACATCCTCGGTGCTGCTTGGGACGTGAGCGATCTCACTGCGCACCCGGAGGTGCCCGCGCCGGATGAGACGGGCGCGACCTTTGAGGAAAATGCGCGCATCAAGGCCGAGGCTGCGTCGCGGATTTTTCCGGGGATCGTTTTGAGTGATGATTCCGGTCTCGAAGCGGATGCGCTTGGCGGCGAGCCCGGCGTCCACAGCGCGCTCTACGCCGGCACGCACGGCGACGATGCCGCGAACCGCGCGCGGCTGAAACGCGAACTCCTCGCCTGCGGTACGCCGCAGCCGTGGCGCGCACGTTTCCGCTGCACGATGGCGATCGCGCAAGCCGGATGCACGCTGGCGGTATGCGACGGACGCGTCGAAGGCCGCGTGATCGCCGAGGAGCACGGCGGCGGCGGTTTTGGATACGATTCGATGTTCATCCCGGACGGCCACGCGGAGACATTTGGCGTGCT
>BJFP01000156.1 GCA_014189875.1 Verrucomicrobiota bacterium
AGGAGTGCCGCAAGGGCGTGATGGAGTTCCTGCTCATCAATCATCCGCTCGACTGCCCCATCTGCGACCAGGCGGGCGAGTGCAAGCTGCAGGAATTTTCCGTCGAGCACGGCAACGCGAATTCGCGTTTTCTCGAGCGCAAGGTGAAGAAGCCGAAGTCCGTCGAACTCGGGCCGCGTGTCACGCTCGATGCGGAGCGCTGCATCCTCTGTACGCGCTGCATCCGCTTCATGCAGGAAGTCGCAAAAGACGACGTGCTCGGCATCGTGGATCGCGGATCGTTCAACAGCATCGCGTGCCATCCTGATCGCAAGCTCGACCACAACTACTCGCTGAACACCGTGGACATCTGCCCGGTCGGTGCGCTGACCTCGACAGATTTCCGCTTCAAGATGCGCGTGTGGTTCCTCAAGGAGACGCCGACGATTGACGTGAATTGCGGCACCGGCAGCAACATCACCGTCGGCACGCGCGAGAACCGCATCTACCGCATCACGCCGCGCGACAACGACGCGGTGAACGGGTCGTGGCTGCCGGATTCGCACCGGCTGAATTTCAAATTCATCGGCGACGAGAAGCGCCTCACCGCGCCGGAAGTTCGCCCGCAGCTCGGCGAAACGAAGCCCGGTTGGCAGCAGGCGATCAATCTTGCCTCCGAGGCGCTGAAGAAAAATTCCGGCAAGATCGCGATCCTCGCGAGCGGTCGTGCGACGAATGAGGAACTCTTCCTCGTGAGCCGTCTCGCATCCGCGCTGAAGGCGAGTGTCGTGGACATTCTCCCGCGCACCGGTGAGCCCGACGGAATGCTCATCGCCGCGGATCGCAATCCGAACACGACCGGCGCGAAGCTGCTCGGCATCGCGACCGGCAAGCTCGCTGAAATCGCGAGCGGCATCCGCAGCGGCAGCATCACCGCGCTGCTCGTCCTCGGCGAAGACGCGACGAATGCCGGACTCACCGCCGATGATCTCGCGAAGCTCGATGCGCTCGTCGCGATGGACATTTTGCCCAACGCCACAACGGACAAGGCCCACTTCGTCCTCCCTTCGAGCGCGTGGTGCGAGAAGCGCGGCTCGATGATCAATCTCAAGAACCGCATCCAGCGCCTGAACAAGGCGGTGGTCGCGCCCGGCTCCGCGCGCGATGACTGGGAGATTCTGCGCGATCTGATTTTCGCCGTCAGCGGCTCGAACGGCCTCCACAGCATCGAGGACGTCTTCAAGGCGATGGCTTCCGCGACGCCGACGCTCGCCGGACTCACGCTCAGCCGCATCGGCGACCTCGGCGTGGATTTGAACAACCGCGAAATTCCGAGCGCGGGCCACGTCGTTCCGCCGACACTTCCCACTTTGTAACCGATGCCTTTTCTCGACTCCATCCCTTGGGCCATGCTCGCCTGGTCCGTCGCAAAGGCGGTGTTCGTCATCTTCCTCGTCGTGCTGCCGATGGTGAGCTACACCGTGTATGCCGAGCGTCGCGTGAGCGCCGCCATCCAGGATCGCGTGGGTCCGAACCGCACTGGCTTCCCGACTACGCTGCTCGGTTTCAAAAAGGATCTGCAGCTTTTCCTCGGCGGACTCGGACAGCCGATCGCGGATGCGGTGAAGTTTATTTTGAAGGAGGACTTCACGCCCGGCGGCGTAAAGAAGTTCTACTTCTGGCTCGCGCCGTGCCTCGCGATGCTCCCGCTCGTGTCGCTCGCGTTTGTGCCGTTTGGCAGCACGCTTTTCGGGGAGAAAATGGTCATCGCGGATATCAATGTGAGCGTGCTCGGCGTCTTCGCTGTCACCGGCGTCGGCGTCTATGCGATCGTCATCGCGGGTTGGGCGTCGAACTCAAAGTATCCCTTCCTCGGCGGCATTCGCAGCAGTTCGCAGATGATCGCGTATGAGCTTTCGATGGGCATGTCCATCATCCCCGTGCTGATGGCGCAGGGGACGATGCAGATGAGCCACATCGTGCAAAACCAGGCCGACAACGGCTGGACGCTCCTGCCACTCTGGGGTCACGGACTCAGCCTGCAAAGCTGGCTGCTCCTCATCCCGTTCGGCATCAGCTTCATCATTTTCGCCATCTCTGTCTTCGCGGAGACGAACCGCCTGCCGTTCGACATGCCCGAGTCGGAATCCGAACTCGTCTCCGGCTACCACACCGAATACAGCTCGATGAAATTTGCGCTGTTCTTCCTCGGCGAATACACCGCGATGATCGTCGGCAGCTCGCTCATCGTCGTCTTTTTCCTCGGCGGCTGGCACATGCCCGGAATCCCGGATGGCAATGGCAACGGTGGCCTCGCGATCCTGCGCGAACTACCGCACTGGATTCTTGGGTTCATCAATATCACGTGCTTCTTCGGCAAGGTCGCCGCGCTGCTCGTGTGCTTCATCTGGGTGCGCTGGACGCTCCCGCGCTTCCGCTTCGATCAGGTGATGAAGCTCGGCTGGCTCTACCTTTTCGAAATCGCGCTCGCGAACATCATTCTCACCGCGGCGATTATCGCCTTCACCAGCAAATGAAACTAAGCAGGAAACCAAGAAGTCAGGAAAGGAACATGGGCGAGCCGCGCCTATTCCTGCCTTCCTGCCTTCCTGCTTCATCCTCTTTCTGATCATGGCCTACGTCGTCCCACGTCCCGCGCTGACCCTGAAGGAAAAGGCCTACCTGCCGAGCATCATCAGCGGCATGAAAATCACGCTCGGGCATTTCAAGAAAATGCTCACCGGCGAGACGAAGGTGACGATGCAGTATCCCGAGGAAAAGTGGGATGCCGAGCTGCCCGAGTATTACCGCGGCGCGCCCACGCTCGTGAAGGACGACCACGACCGCGAGCGCTGCGTCGCCTGCCAGCTCTGCGAATTCATCTGCCCGCCGCGCGCCATAACAATCACGCCGGAGGAAATTCCCGCTGGCGAACGTTTCGAGAAAGTCGAGAAGCGTCCGGGCGAATTCAAGATCGACATGATCCGCTGCATCTACTGCGGCATGTGCGAGGAAGTCTGCCCCGAGCAGGCGATTTACCTGCGGAAAGACTACGCCATCACCGGCATCACGCGCGGCGAGATGGTCCACGACAAAAAGAAACTCTACGAGCTGGGCGGCGTGTTCAAGGGGCTCGTGCACAAGTGGAATCCGGAAAAGTAGCCGATGAACCCGCTCCTCTTCGGCCTCTTCGCTTTCCTGATGCTCGCCTTCGGCGTGAGCGTCGTCGTGAACCGCAATCCCGTCGCATCCGCGCTGAGCCTCGTCGTCAGCTTCCTCTGCCTCGCCGCGCTGTATGTCGGGCTCGATGCCTACCTCATCGCGAGTGTGCAGGTCGTCGTCTATGCCGGCGCGGTGATGGTGCTGTTCCTGTTCATCATCATGCTGCTTGATTTGAAGGAGGAGCAGCGGCGCAAATTCAACAAACTCGCAGTCGGCGGCGGCGCGCTCGTGGCGCTCGTGTTTGCCGCGCAGGTCATCGGCGTCCTCGCCAAATTCCCGAAAGGCAATCAGCCGTTCCCCACGTTGAAACTCCCGCCGGGCGAAACGCTGAACGACATCCAAAAAGTCGGCGACGCGATGTTTTCGCAGCATGTGCTGCCGCTGCAAATCGTCGGCGTGCTCATCCTCGTCGCCACCATCGGCGTCATCGTCATCTCGAAGCGCGAACTGAAATGACCATCACTCTCAACCACTACCTGCTCGTCAGCGGACTGCTCTTCGCGATCGGCTTCGCGGGTGTGCTGTTACGCCGGAACATCATCACGATTTTCATGTGCCTCGAGCTCATGCTGAACGCCGCGAACCTCTCGCTCGTCGCGTTCAGCCGGTTCAACGTCGGCGCTCCCGGCACCCCGAATGAGGGCCTGCCGAATTTCAACGCGCAGGTGCTCGTGTTTTTCATCATCACCGTCGCCGCCGCCGAGGTCGCGGTCGGCCTCGCCATCATCGTCGCGCTTTTCCGCGCGCGGCAGACCACGCACGTCGAGGACATCGCCTCGCTGAAATTCTAGGGCCGGATGGACACCGCCAAACTATTTCCCTGGTTCATCCTCCTGAATCCGCTCATCGCAGCGGTGCTGATCCTCGTCGCCACGCGGAAAAATCACGGCGTCAGCGCGACCATCAGCACGCTGTCGGCACTGTTCGGTCTCGTCGCCGCGCTTTGCGCGTGGTCGCTGCCGGAAGTCCACAGCGCGGTGCAATGGATTGATTTCGGCAAGGCCCTGCAAATCCCGCTCGGGGTAAAGCTCGATCAGCTCGCGAAGACGATGCTGCTCGTCGTCACCGGCATCGGCTTCCTCGTGCATCTTTACAGCACGGTTTACATGGAGCACGACGAGTCGAAGGCGCGCTTCTTCGGCCACCTCTCGCTCTTTATGTTCTCGATGCTCGGCATCGTGCTCGCGGACAATTTTGCGATGATGTTCATCTTCTGGGAACTCGTCGGCGTGAGCAGCTACCTGCTCATCGGCCACTGGTTCACGCGCGACGCCGCAGGCAAGGCCGCGAATAAGGCGTTCATCATGAACCGCCTTGGCGACTTTGGTTTCATGCTCGGCATCCTCATGCTGTGGGCGACCGCGGGCACCGTCACCTTCGACGGCCTCGAAGACCAAAAGGCCGTGCTCGCGCAGAACCCGTATTTCCTCGGTGCGGCGGTGCTCCTCGTTTTCTGCGGCGCGATTGGAAAGAGCGCGCAATTCCCGCTCCACACATGGTTGCCCGATGCGATGGAAGGCCCGACGCCCGTCTCCGCGCTCATCCACGCCGCGACGATGGTCGCTGCAGGCGTGTACATGCTCGCGCGTCTCGCATTCCTGATCGAGTTGTCGCCTGTTGCCGGGATGGTCATCGCGTGGGTCGGGGCAATCACGAGCATCCTCGCCGCGCTCATGGCCACGCAGCAGGACGACATCAAGCGCGTGCTCGCATATTCCACGCTCTCGCAACTCGGCTACATGGTCATGGCTGCGGGCCTCGCGCCGGACGTTGAAGGCGGCGCGGCGATGTTCCATCTTTGGACGCACGCATTCTTCAAGGCGCTGCTCTTCCTCGGCGCAGGCGCGGTCATCCACGCGCTGCACCACGAGCAGGACATCTGGAAAATGGGCGGCCTCTCGAAGACGATGCGCATCACGACTGCGACGTTCGCGCTTGGCACGCTCGCACTCACAGGCTGCCCCGGTCTCGCCGGCTTCTTCTCGAAGGACGCCATCCTTCTCTCCGCATTCGCGCATAATAAGGCGCTCTTCGGCATCGGCCTCGCGACCGCATTTCTCACGGCGTTCTACATGACGCGCCTCTTCGCCGTCGCCTTCCTCGGCAAGGCCCGCAGCGAGGCCGCGCACCACGGTCACGACTGCCCGCGCCGTATGACGTGGCCGCTCGTCATCCTCGCGTTCCTCTCGATCTTTGCGGCCTACGGCGCGGTGCCGCACTGGTTCGGAATCGAGCACGGTGACGCTCCGAAAATCGTGCCGACGCTCGCGATCCTCGCATTCCTCACGGGCACCGGCGTCGCGTGGATGCTCTATGCCGGAGCGGAAAAGGAGCCGCTCTCGCTGCCGCTCTTCCGCAACAAGTTTTACTTCGATGAAATCTACGGCGCGATCGTCGCAGGCACGCAGGACGTGCTCGCATTCATCGCCGCGGGCGTGGACGCCATCGTGCTGACCGTCGTGCGCGCAGTCGGCGGGCTTACGCTCGGGCTCGGCTACGCGCTCCGTCTTTTCCAGGTCGGCAATGTCCAGGCCTACGCGTTCATCTTCGGCCTCGGCGTCGTGACGCTGATCTACTTCCTCGTGTTCCGATGAGCACTTCACCGAACTGGCTTTTCATGGTGCTCATCGGCCTCGGCGTCGCAGCCGTCGTCGGAGCCGTCGTCCATTTTACCTCGAAGGAATAAATGACCGTTCTCTCGCTGATCATCCTGCTGCCCATCGTGAACGCGCTCGCGATCATGCTCGGTGCGCCCGCACGCAAGAGTGCGCAGCTCGCCGCGTGGACGCAGCTCGCACTCACGCTCTTCGTCGTGTTCGGCTACAACCGCGAGGTCGGCGGCGTGCAGTTTGGCAGCAGTTGGAATGTCGCGCCCGAGTGGGGCCTCAGCCTGCGCCTCGGCGCGGACGGACTCAGCCTCGTGATGCTCCTGCTCACCGCGCTCGTCACCGTCGCCGCAGTCCAAGTCTCGCCGCGCATCGAGAAGCGCGAAGGGCTATTCTACGCGTGCGTCCTGCTCATCAGCGCAGGCGCAGCGGGCGCATTTGCATCGTTCGACCTTTTCTTCTTCTACGCCTTCCACGAACTCGCGCTCATCCCCACATTCCTGCTCATCGGAATCTGGGGCCACGGCCAGCGGCACGCAGCCGCGTGGCGCATCACGATCTATCTCGCCACCGGCAGCATCATCCTGCTCGTCGGCTTCGCGAAGCTCTACCTTGCGCAAAACACCGCGCTGCTCCACGGCCACCGCACGTTCGACATGATCGTGATGGCAAAGACCCCCGGCCTCATCCCCGCAGCCGCGCAGGGCGGAATCTACATCTGGCTGCTCATCGGCTTCGGCGTGCTCATCTCGCTCGTCCCATTCCACTCGTGGGCACCCGGCGCATACGCCAGCGCGCCGACTCCTGCCGCGATGCTGCACGCGGGCGTGCTGAAAAAGTTCGGTCTCTACGGACTGATGCGCGTCGCCGTCCCCCTGCTGCCCGAGGGCGCGAAGGAATGGGCGCACCTGCTCCTGATTTTGCTGGTGCTGAACATCCTCTACATCGGCCTCGTCACCATCGCGCAGAAGCGCCTCGACATGATGCTCGGCTACTCGTCCGTGATGCACATGGGCTACGTCTTCCTCGGCATCGCCGCGGGAAATGCCGTCGGCATCTCCGGTGCCGCGATGCTCATGCTCGGCCACGGACTCAGCATCGCCGCGCTCTTCGCGATGGCCGGTCATCTGCGCCAGACCTCGCCCACGCTCGTCTTCACCGACTTCGGCGGCATTGCAAAGAAGGCCCCCTTCCTCGGCTACGCATTCGGCATGGCCGCATTCGCGAGCATCGGCCTGCCGGGCTTCACCAATTTCGCCAGCGAAATCATGGTGTTCTTCGGCGCATTCAGCAGCGCGCCGCGCCCCGGCACTTTCAGCTTCAGTGCGATTCAGATCGCGGTCATCTGCGGGCTGTGGGGCGTGGTCATCGGCGCTGTGTACATGCTCCGTGCATTCCGGAAGATGTTCATGGGTGAAAACTCCGGCACTGCCCAAGTCTCCGAACCCCCGTCCTCACTCCGATGGGCCGTCCTTATCCTCCTCGTCGCACTGCTCATCGGCGGCGTATGGCCGAAGTCATACCTCAGCTTCATCCAGCCGAGCGTGGAGGCGCTCATCGCGAAATAGGCCATGCAACAAATCCTTCCAGCCATCGCGCTTGAATCTGCCGTCATCCTGCTCGGCGTGCTCATGCTGCTCGCCGAGGCGTTCAGCACGCGCGCGGATCGTTCGCACATGGCACGCTACGCCATCGGCATTCTCGCCGCGATTCTCGGGTTCTCGTTTTTCACAAAGGCCGCGCCGGACAACGTGCTGTGGGGCGTTTACTCCGTGGACGCCACCGCGCTCTTTTTCAAACGCATCGCGCTCGGCACCACGATCGTCTTCCTCGTGATGGCGCTCGAATACCGGCACGTCCTTGCGAAATACATTCCCGGTGCGGAGGAAGGGCGGGGGACTGGCGAGTTTTACTGCCTGCCCGTGTTCATCTGCGCGGGGCTCATGTTCATGGCATCGGCGGTGGATTTCATCCTCATCTTCGTCTCGCTGGAACTCGTCACCATCGGCTTCTACGCGCTCGTCGCCTACATGCGGCGGCACACGCAGTCGCTCGAGGCGGGCGTGAAATATCTCATTCTCGGCGCACTCAGCACCGGCTTCCTCATCTACGGCATCACCTGGATCTTCGGCATCTCCGGCCAGACGAACCTCCTGCTCGTGAAGGAGGAACTCATCCGCGGTTTCTCCACGCCCAGCATCGGCGGCGGGGAAAAACTCGGCCACCTCCTCGGCAACGAATCCGCGCTGCTCTTCGGCATCGTGCTGGTGCTCATCGCGCTCGGTTTCAAGGTCGCCGCCGCGCCATTCCAGCTCTGGGTGCCCGACGTGTATCAGGGCGCGCCCACACCCGTGACCGCATTCCTCAGCGTCGGCAGCAAGGCCGCGGGCTTCGTCGTCCTCGTGCGCGTGCTCGATGTCTTCGTTTCCATCCCGGTCATCGGCGGAAAAGTGATCACCATCCTCGTGCTGCTCGCCGCCGCCACGCTCATCTACGGCAACATCACCGCGCTCCCGCAGGAAAACCTCAAGCGCCTCTTCGCCTACTCCAGCATCGCGCACGCGGGCTACCTGCTCGTCGCCTGCGCGAGCCTCAAGGGCGATTTCGCTCCCGCAAAGGAGGCCGTGTCATTTTACCTCGCGGGCTATCTCGTGATGACGCTCCTCAGCTTCCTTATCCTCATCGTCGTCGCGCGCCACAGCCGCGGCGATGACATCCGCCATTTCAACGGCCTCGGCAAGCGCAGCCCCTTCCTCGCCTTCGCGATGACGCTCGCCATCGCGAGCCTCGCCGGCATCCCACTCACCGCGGGCTTCCTCGGAAAATTCCTCGTCTTCAAGACCGCCGTCGCCTCCGAACACTGGGTGCTCGTCGGCATCGGCATCGTCGCCGTTGCAGCGGGCTTCTACTATTACATCCGGGTCATCGCCGCGATGTATTGGCGCGAACCGGAGGACGCGACGCCGATCTCAATTACTCCGACCACACGCATCGCGATCACCGTGCTCGGCGTGCTCATCATCGCCCTCGGCATCCTCCCTGGCCCCGTGCTCGGCCAGTTGAAAGAGCGTACGCCCGCCGCCCCCGCGCACCTCGCGCAGCACTGACGGCGTGGAGCGCCGGCGTCCCCGTCGGCCACAAGCAAACGGCGAAGGCGCATTTTAAGTCTTCATTCCCCGAGGTTCACGAAATCGCGCCAGCGTTTTGGAGTGCGCCGGTCCTCTGGCGCTTTGGCACGGCGCGCGAAGTAGTTTGGCGTGGGCGACTGGCGCGGCAGCTACGCCACGCCGCTCGGGACGATGGAGGTCGCGTCCAAGATCGGGGCGAGCGCACCGTTCGGCGCGGTCTTCAAGTCGCGGATGCGGACGGGCGAGGTGTTGCCCCCGAATGCGCCGGGCCGAGATCCGATCGTCACGCGCATCCTGTGGTTGCGCGGACTGGAGGCGCGCAATGCGGATGCTTACGGACGCGGCATCTACATTCACGGGACGCCGATGGAGCGGCTGATCGGCCGCACGGCGAGCTACGGCTGTATCCGGATGCGTTCGTGGGATGTCGTGCGGCTGTTCGACGCAGTGCCGGTGGGAGCGAGGATTGAATGTGGTTCACAGCCTCGGGCGCTTTGCAAAGCCCGACATACCGGCCTCTCAACACTCATCTCTCAACTGCGATTTTCAGGATCAGTCGAGGAATGAGCAGACGTATTCGCAGATGCCCGCGGCGACCTCGATGTCGAAGCCGCTGTTTGCCGGGACATCGAAGTGCGTGCCCGCGGTATGGCTAGC
>BJFP01000157.1 GCA_014189875.1 Verrucomicrobiota bacterium
ACCAGAATTCGCAGGTCGGCACGCCGGTGATTGTTCACGAGTAGGCCGCGCGCTGGGCCTTCCGACCAGGCTGCTGATGCCGGCGGGATTGCTCGGTGCGTCGTGGTGGCGCAAATGATCGGCAGGACGACGAAAAGACGCAGCGAGCACCCCGGTCCAGATGCCCGCACGCAGGGTCGTGCGGCACAGGACGGAGCAGAGCAGCGCAAGATTGCAGAGGAAGAAAAGCGTCGCGCCGAGCACGGCGTAACCTTGGAAGTCCTGTTCGAGGCTCACGCCGCCGAGCGTGACGGCGAGCAGGGTGAAGAGGATTTGCGCGGCGAGCAGCAGCGCCGCCAAAAGCAGGCGCGAGGTGCCTTTCCCGGCCTACTCGGACGCGGCCGCGACGGCGATGCGATGGGGAATCCCCGATGCAAGGAGAAGTGTGCAGATCCACGCCACGGTGGAGAGCGTGAGCATTTGCGCGACTTCACTCCCGCGGACGCCGAGGCCGTCCATGCTGAAGGCGATGACGATCCAGAGGAGGACTATCACGCAGAGGCCGGTGGCAAATGGCGCGCGCCTCATACGGAGCGAGAGATACATCACGAGCACGGCGAAGAAGACGTAGCCGCTGACGATGAGCGTGAGACCCGCGGCGAATTCAGGCGTGAATTCCAGGTCGTTGCGAAAGTCGGGCTGGTTGAAGATCATGAACAGACCGGTGATCGCGAGCGCGGCGGACGGGAGAAGCTGCGGAAGGCCGCCGAGGATTTTCTCGCGGACGAGCCGGCCCGTGCCATTCGGCAGCGTGTAGAGCACTCCGAGCGTTTTGCGTTTTCGCTCGGCGGCAAACATGCGCGCGCTGACGAGGCCGAACTCGACGCTGAAACACAGCACGCCGAAGACCCAGAACATCACGCCGACTTCCCTCGACCTCAATGCGGAGCGATTGATGGTCGCGAGCCACCAGACGAGGAGCAGCGCCATCAGGACGTAGATGGCCGTGCGGATGAGCAGGCCGCGCTTGCCGCCCCCGAGGAAATGGAAATCCTTCCACGCGATCGCGCGCCGGCCGGGGCGTCCGCGCGGCGTGCGCTGTCCGGAGGCCGGAGCTTTCCTCGCAGCCTGCGGAATGGCCTCGCGGCTGGAATTGCAGCAAGGCTTGAAGAGCAGCCATGCGAGGCCGAAGCAAATCATGCCCCCGATGAGGCTGGTCGTGATCGAGTCCGCCGCAAATGGCAGCCCGCCTCGCGGGAGGACGGAGCGCGTGAGGTCGAAGATCGGATTGATGCCGATCCAATACTGCACGACCGATTCGATCCACGAGGGGGTGCTCCGTCCGCCGAAGCTTGATGCCAGCGCAATCGAGAACAGGAACAGCGGCATCACGTAGAATGCGATTCCCGTGGCCACCGTCATCGCGGTCGCGCGGGCCGTGCGGCGGCAGACGACGGACCATAGCAGCGCGATATTGCAGAGGAAAAAAAGGAACGCCGCGAGGATCGCGAAGCAGCGGAGCACCTGGTCCATCGAGACGCCGCCGAGCGTGATGCAGAGCATCGTGAACGGGATCTGCACGGCGAGCAGCAGCAGCCCTTCGCAGAGGCGCGCGGTGCTTTTTCCGAGGAGGATCGCGAGCGGGTTCAGGCGCGTCATCTGCAAAAGGCCGAGCGTGTCGTCCTCCTTTTCCTCGGTGATGGCGGAGGCGAACGTGCTGAGGCCGAAAATCGCGATGGCGAAGAAATTCACCATCACGACCAAGATGAGCACCTGCTGTCCCGGCGCGGTGCGATGCGTGAAGCTGCGCTCGTTGCCCGCGATGAACAGCAGGAGCAGCAGCGCGAGCGAACCGCGTGCGAGCGGCGTGAACTTTGCACGCGACTGCTCGCGGAGCGACCGCACGAAGAGCGCGAAGATGGGGCGGAGGCGGGTGAGCATGGGGTTAGGAAAAAACGTCCAACGTCCAACGCGCAACGTCCAACGCCCAAGTCGGAAGGCCGTCTCGGTGCCACACCTCTGGACGTTGGGCCTTGGGCGTTGGGCGTTGGACGTTGCCTGTTTTCATGCGCGCACGCCGGGTTCGGTGAGATCCATGAAGGCCTGGTTCAGATGCTTCACGTCCTCCTGGAAGGCGGTGATGCTCGCGCCGGAGGCGAGCGCAGCCTGGAGGATCGCGTTCGGTGAGAGCGCGGCGGGATCGAACTCGATGGTGTAGCGCGCCTCGCCGTTCACCGGCTGCTGCACGCGCGTGATGCCCGGCAGCGCCGTGAGCGCGGCGACGAGCGGCGGGTGCTCGGCGGCGAGCGTGATGGCGAAGGCGTCGCCGGATTTTTCGCCGACGATGAGGCCGCGCATCGTGCCGGTGTATTTCACCGCGCCGCGGTCGAGGATCGTCACGGAGTCGCAGAGTTCGGCAAGCTCACTCAGGATGTGCGAGCTGATGAAGATCGTTTTTCCCAGCCGCTTCAGCTCCTGCAAAATTTCCATCAGCTCGATGCGTGCGCGCGGGTCGAGCCCGCTCGCGGGTTCGTCGAGCAGAAGCAGGTCGGGATCATGCACGAGCACGCGGGCGAGCGAGACGCGCTGCTGCATGCCGCGCGAGAGGCCCTGCACGAAGTCGTCCTTCCGCCCCGCCATGTCGGTGAGTGCGAGGACGTCGGCGATGGTCTTGTCGCGCTGCGACTGGCTCATGCCGTACGCCGCGCCGAAAAAATCGAGGTACTCGAAGACGGTCATCTGCCGGTACATTGAGAAGTGATCCGGCATGTAGCCGATCTTCTGCCGCACGGAATTTCGCTCGCGCACGATGTCCTTGCCGAATGCGAGCACCGTGCCCGTCTGCGGCGGGAGCAGCGTGGCGAGCACCTTCAGCGTGGTCGTCTTGCCCGCGCCGTTTGGCCCGACGAAGCCGTGGATGCTGCGCGCATCCACAGTGAAGGTCACATCGGCCACGGCGACGTGATTTTTGTAGGCGTGCCGGAGGTTGCGGATGTCTATGACGGGCGGTGTGTCCATGCGGTGCGGAGGTTTGGCGGTGTCCCGGTTTTGGAGTTTGAAGTTTGAAGTTTGGTGTTTGGCCCCGCGCAGTGGCCTCACGGATTCCTCGACGATGGCGCGAATTCGGACGGTGCCTGCGGCGGGCTCAACGCCAAACGCCAAACGCCAAACACCAAACGCTCAAAGTGGGATTCAGTGCAGAGGTTCACGGTTTGAAAATATCCACGACGTAGAGCACGAGGCTCTGGCCGGATTCGAAGCGATTATTCTTCATCGCGAAGCCGGGCGGCGCATCGGCGTACATGAAGATCCGCGCGCTGCCCGCAGCGTGCGACGGACGCGGGATGTATTTCTTCGAATGCAGCGATTCGCCATTTGCGAGGCTGATGAAAAACGGATGCAGCGAGCGCAGTTCACGGACGACGCCCTCCGCATCGCCGTAGTAACTGCCGTCATAGTTGCCGTAGTAATTGTAGCGATCCTTGCCGAGAAAATCGCCGGCGTTCTTGAAGGATGCATTCGGTGGAAGCTCGAAGCCTTCCGGCGTGAGCGTGAGTTCCGCGTAGCGTCCGTTGAACTCGATCACTGCGGCAATGACCCGTTTGCGGAAATCCGGCGCTGCGCTCACCCGAACCGACCTCGGGATAGGTGTCACCGCACCTTTTCCAAGCTGCGTCACGATTTCATTCTCCGTCCACTCCTCGACCTTCAGCCGCGGATCGTCCCCATTCATCACCCCGCGATGCAGGAATGGCCGGGACGAAAAGAGCGGGATGTCCGCCGCGATGTGCGACTCCTTGCCCTCGCGGATTTCGCCGCGGACGGTGTCGCCTTCGAACCCCGTCGCGTAAAACTGGCTGCCGTCGCCGTGCGTGAATTTGTAGATGTCGCCCGTCGTCGCGAAGGCGTGGATCCACTCGTGCACATCGAAGCGCCCCGCGCCGAGCGAACGCGCGATGCCGACGGAATGGTAGATCTGCTTTTCCCCGTAGCCGCGCCGCCCGATGACCGCGAAGACCCACGCGAACAGCGCGACCGTCGCGATGAATCCGCCGAGCAGCACGCGGTAGTTCCGTTTCCGCAGCACGTAAAACACGGGGCCGATGAGAATCACATACGCGACGGTGAGCAGGTAGATGAGCCCCCACTTGATGTTCGGGCGCGTGATGGCGGCGAGTCTGTGCAGGATGAAGCCGTCGCGATCACTCATGTTTTGCTGGCCGTCCTCGCGCAGTTCCGGGGGCGCGAAGCCGTGCTCCTTCAACCATTGCTCGGTCATCTCCGCGCGCGTGATTGTGTGCCGCACCACGAGCCCCGCGCCGATGCGCTGCCGGTCAGCATTGCCGGTGATGTTCAGCGGTGAAAAGTCGTCCGTGAACTGCACCGCCGCGCCGTCCGCGCCCGGCAGCAGATGCACGGTGCCGCCGCGCCGCACCCAGTCGAGGAAGGCCTCGCGCCGCGGCGCATCCCATCGCGGCTGGTGATCGAGCACGACCGCCGCGAGGCCGTCCGTCGCGCTGACGGTTGCGGGGAAAAGATTTTCCGCGAAGAGCCTCATGCGCACGGCCCTCATTCCGGGCGCGTCCGGATCCGCAAGCAGCACCGTGGCGGGTGCGCCGGTGCTTGGCTGGCCCATGTCCTCTTCGCGTTCGCGACCGTCGTTCCAGGTGAGTTTCCAGCCCGTGACGTAGCCGCCGACATACGGATGGAACTGCACCCATCGCGACGTACCCGGCGCGAGGAAGACCGCCAGCTTCAATGGCGCGCCGCTCGCAAGATCGCGCAACACGAGGTCGCCGTCGAACGGTTGCGCACCGCGGTTCCCGACCTCGATCGACATGACGGTGAACGCATTCGGCAGCACCTTTCCATCGAAGCCCCACAGCGGCTTGCCGACATCGAGAGCCGCGTGACATTTCACCGCGAGCATGAGCCACAGGACGAAGGTTGGGATAAAGGCGGGGCGGTTCACGCGGCGCGGACGCTGGCAGGGACTTCGGAAAATGTGGAGTGACAAATAATTCCGTAGCCGCGCCCGTGAGAGCGTGGGCTGATCGATCTTCGCGAGACTCACGGCTGGCGAGAGCAGGCGGCAATAGCGAGCCCGCGCTTTTACAAGCGCGGCTACGGATTACGCCACTGCGCGGCGCTGGAACCACCACCACTCCACGAGCAGCACGACGAAGCCCGCGAGCGCGAGCGTCCACCACAGCGAGCGATCCGATTTTGTCGCGGCACTCGCCGTCGAGACGGACATGCGGTCGCCGAATTCCACCTCGCTCACCGCGGCGAGGCCGGTCTCGTTTGCGCTGAGCAGGCTTGCGCCGACGGTGCGCGCTTTGCCTGCGATGCCGCCGGACGTGAACGTGTATTCGCCGACGCGCGGTGCGGGGACTCCGGCGACGGTGCCGCGTTCGTCCGCGCGCTCGGTGCGTGCGAAGCGCGACGGGCCGCTCACAGCGACGCCCGCGCCTGCACCGAAGCTCTGCGGCGGCAGCACGCCGGTCGCGATCGCGGCGGCTTCGGAAAGCCCGGCGAGAACGCGGGCGCGCTCGACGAGATTTGCCGTGAAGATCGGGAACGCCACGCGGAACGGCAGCGTGCTCTGAGCGGGATGGAAGAGCAGATGGACGCGCATCGTGCCGCCGGAGTCGTCGCTGCGGACGAGTGCGAGCGGGCCGTGCGGGCCGTGCGCGAGGATCTCGCAGCCGAGATTTGCGAATGCCGTGTCGTCCTTTCCCGGCGCGGTCACCGGATCGTCCATGAAGATCACCTCGTCGAGGCTCACATGCTGGAGCAGCGGTGAGTCGCGCCGCCAGTCGATCGCGGTCACGCTTTTTTTCCCGATCCTCACGAGCGGCGCGATGTCCTCAGGCACGAAGCCGACGGTGCAGGCGAGGAGCGCAGGCGCTGCCTTCTGCGTCTCGGGCTTATCGGTGATCGCGAGGTCGAACGAACTTGGTGACAGGTTGTCTGCTTTCGGGAAAATGCGGATGCCGTCGAGCGCCGTGATCGCGTGGCGGAATGCCGCGAGCGATTCCGGGACGAAGACATCGAGCGGACGCACGGCGGGGAGCGTGAGCCACGCGTCGTTGTCGCTCGCGAGGGAATCGAATCCGCCGGGCCGCAGCACGGCGTGGATGGCTGCGTCCTGCGCGCCGGAGATTCGGAATGCGAGTCGCAGCGTGCCGCCCGGCGCGAGCGCGACTTGCTCCTGCGCGATGACCTGATCGCCGACGCGCAATTCCACCGTCGCAGTCGCGGCGGGCGGCGGATCGGTGACGCCGAGCTGCACGAACAGCTCCCAGTCGCCGGCACCTGAGCGCCGCGCATTGAATGCGGTGATGCCGGCATTCGGGCCGGCGGGCGGGAGCTTTTGCAGTTCGAGTTGGAAGGGCAGTTCGAAGCTCGTCTTCGCTGGGAGATTTCCATCCGTCAGCACGAGCACGCGGTCGAAGGGCGTCGTGCGCGCCAGCGCCTGCGCGAGGTGGAGCGCCTCCTCGAGATCGCCCGGCACGTCCTCGACTTCGAGCGCGGCGAGTGCGTCGCGCAACTCGGTCCTGTTGTTCGTGAAGCCGGTGAGCTTGCGCGCGGATTTGGCAAACGCGACGAGACAGAGTTCCTGATCCGCGGGCAGTCCTTCGATGCGTTCGCGCAGCCGCTGCTTCGCCTCATCGAGCCGCGAGCGCCCGCCATTCTTGTCGAGCGCGCCCATGCTCGCCGAGACATCCACGAGCACCGGCAGCCGCGCCGAGCGTTGTGCATTCCGCCGGAGAAATGGCTGCATCGCCGCGAGCGCGAGCAGCGTGAGCAGGAGAATCTGGAGCAGCAGGAGCAGATTGCGTTTGAATTTTTGAAACGGCGAATTCACCCGCTGATCGCTGAGCACCTGCCGCCACAGCACGAGCGAAGGAACGATCTGCCGCGGGCGCTTCAGCTTCAGAAAATAGAAGACGATCAGCGGCACGAGCAGTGCGAAAAGCCACGCGCTGGAGAGGGCGGTGAAGGTCATGGCGCATCGGCGAAAACCGGTGTGAAGCCCGCCTGCTTGAAATGATGGTCGCGGGTGAGCACGTCGGTCAGTTCCTCGTCTTCCATAACGATGATCGAGATGCAGTCCGTGAGCGACCATTCCTTGTCCGCGCGTCTGGCGTAAAGCTGGACTGCGCGCTGGAAAAGCGCGGCGTCGCTCTCGATGACCTTCACGTTCGGGAGACTGGGAAGCGTCGTGATCAGCCGGGCGGCTTCCCTGCGGTATCGCGAGCCGGACAATCCGTTGGCGACTTCGGTGAGCACCCATTCAGTCGTCACGATCGCGCCGCGGAAAGTGCCGGCGTACGCTTTCACACGCTCGTGGTGTTCATCCTCGGGCGAGATCAGCGCGAGGAAATAAAACGTATCCGCAAAGACTGTCTTCACGGCTTCCGCTTCGGCGTGCCGTAAAGGTAGTGATCGTGATTTTCCGCAAGGTCGGGCGGGAGATCCTTGGCGACACCGATGAACGACGCGAGCCGTTCGGCAAGTGTCGGGGCGGTGTCTTCGAGCGGTTCAACTTTGACCGTCGTTCCATCCGGCAAATGGACGCCCGCAGGGAGCTTGATCGTGTCGTTTTCGACCGTGGCGGTGATGCTCATGCCCGGACGGTGCCGGATGAATGGCGGTGCGTCAACGCGCTGCTCCGTTCACACGATCCACCCTTTCCGCCGCAGCGTCTCGAAGCACACGCGCTCGAACGGCTCGGCGGCGCTCGTGGTGAGGAAGCGGCCGGAGCGCTGCTGGCAGAGCGTGGTGAGGTGTGCCTCGTGCGCGGCGCGGTGCTCGTGGTAGAGCGCGAGGAGGTCGCCGGCGTTGCTGATGTCGAGCGTCGCGCCGCTTTCGCTATCCACGAGGCGGAAGTCGCCCGCGGCCTCGGGTGCGATCTCGGACGGGGCGAGGATTTGCAGCGCCCACGGCTCGAGGCCGGCATTGTGCAGGAGGCTGAATGCGCGCTTCAGATCGCCGGGCGTGAGAAAATCCGAGAGCACGATCGCGGTGCCGCGTCCCCTGTGCTGGCGGAGGAATTCCTCGATGCCAGCATCAATCGTGCGGTCGCCGCCGGCCTCGATCGCTTCGAGGAAAGTGAGCAGCCTGCGCACACCCGCGCGCCCGGTGCACGGGGCGAGCCGCACCGCGGCCGGGCCGCCGAGCACGCACGCGCTCACTTTTTCCGAACCGCGCAGGCCGATGGTGCCGAGCGCGGCGGCGAGACGCTGGGCGAGCGTGATTTTTCCCTCGAAGCTCATCGAGGCGGACGCATCCACGAGCAGCGCGATGTGCAGTTCCTCCTCCTGGTGAAATTGCTTGAGATACGGCCGGTTGATTCGCGCGAAGATATTCCAGTCCACGAAGCGCACGTCGTCGCCGGGCGAGTAATCGCGGAAGTCGCAGAACTCCGTGCTCGCACCGCCTTTCGCCGCGAGGTGCTCGCCGCGGGCGCGGTTCGTGAAACGGCGCGAGGCGTTCAGCCGCAACCGCGCGAGGCGATCCAGATCGCGGTTGCCGAGGAGTGTGGAGATTTGCGCGGCAGGCATGGCTGCGGCGTGCATACGCAGACGCGCGGCGTGGGGCAATGCTGTGGTTGGCTTTGGATGTTGAGCGTTGAGCGTTGGACGTTAAGCCCCGCGCAGCGGCATCGCAGTGCAGGACGCCTCCGCCGAAACTGGAGGATCTTCCCTGTCCGAACGGCACCTGCGGGGGCCTCAACATTTAACGTTCAACGTCCAACGTCTAACATCCAAGCATCGGACTCCCGCCGAAAGCCCACGCTCGCTTTTCCCGCACTGCCCGCGCATCTCTCCGCCCCACATGGCACTCAAGGCGATCATCTACAAGGCAACCGTCCAGCTCTCCGACATAGACCGCGGCGTGTATGGCGACCATCAGGTCACCATCGCGCGGCATCCCTCGGAGACGGACGAACGCATGCTCATCCGCCTGCTCGCCTTCGCGCTGAACGTCCCCGAGGACGACGCGCACGGCACGCTGGAATTTGCCAAGGACATGTGGAACGTGGACGAACCCGCGCTCTGGCAGAAGGATCTCACCGGGCAGATCATCTCGCACTGGATCGAAGTCGGGCAACCGGACGAGAAGCGCCTGCTGCGCACCACCTCGCGCGTCGAGCGCGTAAGCGTTTACAGCTTCGCATCGAGCACGCCCGTGTGGTGGAAGGCCATCGAGTCAAAGCTCACGCGCGCGGAGAACCTCACCGTCTGGCAGATTCCCACGGAGCAAAGCCGCGCGCTCGCCGCCCTCGCACAGCGCACGATGTTACTGCAAGTGACCGTGCAGGACGGTGCCATCTGGATCGGCGACGGCACCCGCTCCATCGAAGTCGCCCCCGTGCGGCTGTGCGGGAAAGACTGAAGGCGTGCCGCCCCGGTTGATTCCCGCGCGGGGCAACGAACCGCTCAGAAGTTCGGTAGCGGCTCAGTTCGGAGAAAACCACGAAGGGACACGAAGATACACGAATGGGATTCAAGAATCGCACACATCATCCTCCGGAGGCATCTCCACTCCATTCGTGTCCGTTCGTATCCATTCATGGTTCA
>BJFP01000158.1 GCA_014189875.1 Verrucomicrobiota bacterium
CCCCGTCGTCCGCATCGGTTGGCCCGACCAGTTCGTCGAGCACGGCGCGCCCGACATCCTGCGGAAAAAGCACGGCCTCACCGTGGAGAATACCGTGAAGACGATCCTCGCGGCGTTGCCCGCAAAGGCGGGGGCGAAGAGCGTTGCGTAAGACCGGGTTGGCGACATGAACGTGCCCGCGTCATCCGGCCATCTTGAGGTCGGAAATGATGCCATCATCTACACAATGCCAAACGGTGAAGTTTGGCAGATCGCCATCGCTGACTTGCGAATAATTGGCGAGTTCACGAACACGGACGGCCCTGGTGCTGACGATTATTTCTTTGTCTTCCTCACTCGTGAGCAGAGCTTCGAGGCATCTTTCTACGCTTCCGGTCGCGATTCGTTCTTAGGTGGTCTCAGTGCAAGACTGGGCCACGAGTTACGCACAGGACTTTGTCATTCAACCAGTCTGGCAAGCCGGGTGTTGTGGCCCTCTCATTTGGAGGGGCACCCGTTGTTTGATCTGGTTCCCGTTAAACCGACATCTTTCTTTGGCAGACTCAAACAACGCATTTCTCCCAGAGTTGTTCTGCACTTCACGGAAGAGATTCTGGCCGCGTCGATATAAGAGCGGCACATCCTACTGCTCCGGCGCCCCGAGCCACCCGCGCAGCACGAGCCAGAGCTTCGTGAATTTGCCAAGCCAGTAGCGGCGGCCGTGGCGCACGTTTTCCGTGCAATCCGGGAAGATTTCAAAAATGGATTCATAAATGCGGCCCTCACGCGCAAGAAGTCGAACTCGAGCGGCCCTGCAAGCGTGTCCGACCGCATCGGCATTCCGATGCAGGCGAGCTGGCATGTGGCGTGGTCCACGAATTTCCACAATGACATCGTCCGCCGCGGCCGCTGGGTGCGGGAGCGTCTGTTGGGCGGGCGGGTGCCTGACCTGCCGATCAACGCGACGGCGACCCGACGCTGGACGGCCCGGTCAAGGACGCGCCGCAGATGCTTCGCCGTCTGGCCGAATCCGAACGCGTGCGGCAGGTTTTCATCCGCCACGTGTTCCGCTATTTTCTTGGCCGCAACGAGACGCCCGGCGACGCCGTCAGCCTTCAGGAAGCCGAAAAGGCCTATCTCGATAAAGGCGGCAGTTTCAAGGCGCCGCTCGTGTCGCTGCTGTCGCCGAAATATTTCCTCTTTCGATCCGCTAAGGCATCCGCTATCAAAGCAAAATGAGCAAGACAACACCCCTGTCCATGATCACCCCCACGCAACTCAGCCGGCGAACGGTTCTCAAAGGCATCACGCTCGGTGCGGGGGCCGTCTTATTGGAGCCATTCCTGCAACGGCTCGCGGCAGAGCAAGCCGGGAAGGCGCCACCGAAGCGGTTCATTTTCTTCCTGGAAAGCAACGGCATGTACCCGTACCATGTCCAGCCCAAGGGAGTGGACATGAGAGCGTCGGGGAAACTCGTCGATTTGCCGCTCGCTGACCTGGAATTGCACCAGGCGCTTGAACCGCTGACGCCCTTCAAGAATCGTCTGGGCCTCATCCAAAAGCTCTCGCACAAGATCTCCGGCGGCGGCGATCACGGCAAAGGCTTTGGCGGTCTGGGCTGCTTCCACTGGCGAAAGGGCATTGCCGGTCAGACGATCGACCACGCTCTGGGCTTGGCCCAGCCGCACATCATGCCCGTGCTTGGTCTGGGAGTTCCTCCTTCCTCGGAAGCAGCGTTCGTGAACACCGTCTCGGCCAGTGCGCCCCGCCGGCCCACCCCCATGATTTGCCAGCCGGATCTCGCATTCCGGACGCTCTTCGGCAGTGTTGCGGGAGGGGACGTGCGGCAGCAGTTTCAGGCGCGGAACAATCTGCTGGACTGGTGCCGTACCGACATCAAACGCGTGCAGAACGAGTTGCCAGCGATGGATCGCGAGAAGCTCGATGTCTATCTGGACACTTTCGAGCAGATGCGTACCCGGCAGGACCGGATCAACGAAAACCGCGATCGGCTACAGGCGAATCTGCCGGCGATCGACAAGTTCGACAGCAAACGGACGACGCAGCGATTCGAGGCGCAATGCGCGATCGCCGCGGCTTCCCTCGCGTCGGGGCTCACGAATGTGGTGACGATCGATGCGGCGGGTGGCATCGGCGCGTATCACACATGGAAGGAACTTGGCGTCACCAAGGACGGCCATGCGATTGGCCACTCGGCAGAAGCCCCCGACAGCGTGGAATTCGCCATCAAGATTCGCCGCTTCCATGCGGAGCGCGTCGCGGATCTGGCCCGGCGTCTGGATGCGGTGAAGGAAGGCAACGGCACGATGCTGGACAACACGTTGATTGTCTGGATGAGCGACTCGGGCGAAGGGCACCACGGCTTCTGTGGCGAATGGCCGCTGGTTCTGCTTGGCGGCCTGGGTGGCAGACTAAAGACGGCGGGCCGGTTCTTGCAATACCCTGGCTACCATCAAGACGCGAAGGAAACGGCGAACCGGACGATTCGCAACTTCTACCTCGCGCTGCTCCATGCCGCGGGTGACAAGCGCGAGAAGTTCGGCGAACTCGATTCAAAGATGCCTGAATCCGCCCAAGCCGGCCCGCTGGCGGAAATTCTGGCCTAGGACACCCGATGGCTGCGACATTTCCGGCGGGCGGGACGATGCCCGGCAGGCAACCTGCAAAGAGTTTTTGCGTGAGACGCGCGATATTCCTCGGTGCGATCTGTCTCGGCTTGGTTGGTGCCGCAACGGTCGCCGCGGCAGACACTGACCAGATCCAGCAGCTCACGGTCGAACGGGCTAAAGAGTTGGCTCAAGACAAATCGGGGCGGCTGTTGCTCGGCGGACTGAAGACGCTGCCGCCCGAGGTGGCACGGGAACTGGCGAAGCACGAAGGGTCGCTATCGCTCAATGGATTGAAGGATATCTCGAACGACGCTGCTGCGGCGCTCGGGCAACATAAGGGCGCGTTGTATCTGGATGGTCTCACCATGATTTCCGACGCGTCCGCCGCCGGGCTCGCTGCGCATCAAGGCGACTTGTCGCTCAACGGGCTGACCGCAATCCCGGACGAGATCGCCGGCGGGCTCGTGCGACACACCGGCGGCTGGCTATCTCTCAAGGGTCTGACGACGCTCTCGCCGGCAGCGGCTCGTGCGCTTGTGCAGCGCAAAGGCGGCTATCAGGGCTGGCAATTGCACCTCGACGGCCTCACGACGCTCTCACCCGAAGCCGCCGCCGCGCTGGCGGAAATGAGCGGACACA
This sequence comes from Verrucomicrobiota bacterium, assembly GCA_014189875.1. Classification (GTDB taxonomy): domain Bacteria; phylum Verrucomicrobiota; class Verrucomicrobiia; order Chthoniobacterales; family Chthoniobacteraceae; genus SXWH01. The sequence continues at coordinate 3,249 of BJFP01000158.1, forward strand.
AGTGGAACGGACATCTGCCCAGGTTCACAACGGTGCCGGACGACGTGGCCCGGGCGCTGGCGAAGGAGGGCAGCAACCTCCGTTCGATGCCGGGGCTGACAGCGATTTCCGACGAGGCTGCAAGGTTGCTGGTGCCGAGAATCGGCGGCAATCTGCCTGCGCTCAAGGCGCTCTCAACCGAAGTGGCCAAAGCCCTGGCACAGTCGGGGCATCATCTGGTCCTCAATGGCGTGACGACGCTCTCGGACGAAGCGGCCAAGGCGCTGACCGAGAAGGCCATGGGTCGCAACATTCTGTACCTGAACGGCCTGACGTCGCTCTCGCCCGTGGCCGCGAAGGCCATCTGCCAGCGCGAGGGGGATCTGTATCTGAACGGGCTGACGACGATCCCAATCGAAGTGCTCAAGTCGCTCGCCGAACACAAATCGCCGGGGTACGCTAGGCCGGTTGTTTATCTGGACGGACTGACTTCGCTTACCGACGAAGCGGCCGCAATCCTAGCCTCGTGGCCCAAGTGGAGCGGCGAACTTCCCGCGTTGCCGTCGCTCTCGGAGAAAATCGCCACGGCTTTGGCAGCGTCGCCAAGATGGGACGGGAAACTCCAGGCGGTGCGGATGATCCCGGTCGAAGTTGCTCAGGCTCTCGCGCAGCGCCGGGGCGATCTCTCGCTCGACAGCCTGACGACGCTGGCCGACGACGTCGCGGCAGCGCTGGCGAAACATCGTGGCTACCGCCCGGAAAATGCAATCGCCCCCGGTGCCGACAAAGATGTCGTGGCAGCGATGGAGAGACATCGCGCCGGAACGCTGTCGCTCAACGGGCTGACGAGCCTGTCGGAAAAGGCAGCCGCGGCGCTTGCACAGCATGACGGGAGGCTTTCGCTCGGCGGGTTGAAGACGCTATCGGGCAGCGCGGCGCAATCCCTCGCCGGGTACAAGGGAGAACGGCTGGATCTGAATGGTTTGCAAACACTCGACGCCGCGGCGGCGAAGGCGCTTGCCCAGGGGAAATCAGTCGTTTCGCTGCCCGGCCTGCAGACGCTCCCGCCCGATGCGGCCAAGGCGTTGGCGGCGAATCGAAGCGTGGCGATTCCTCGAAAATTTCAGGCGCCGGCCATTCGTCAGGGCGTCGCGGCCGATTGGAAATCCGTCCAATCATTTCTGAAATCGCACTGTGCCGACTGCCACGATGAGGGCGTAAAAAAAGGCGATTTCACCCTTGATCGACTGTCGAAGGATGATGTTTCCGGCCGGGTGGACCTGGCTTTGGTCTTGGAACGACTCCGCGCCGGCGACATGCCACCACAGTCCGAACCGCGCCCGAAGCCGGACGATTTGGCCCAGGCGATCGGCTGGATCTCGGCGAAGCTTGACTCGCCGCTCCCCGGGCCGCCCGCCTACTACGCCGTGAAGGAAAAACCGATCGACGGCAACCGGCTGCCGAACGCGATTCTCTTCGGCGGCCCGCGCGGACCGGGCGTCCCGCCGCCGCCACGGCTCTGGCGGCTTTCACCCGCGGCCTACACCACATGGACCGGCGAGTTCAAATCCGACGCCAACGGAGTTCAACAGCCGTTTGGCGTGATTCAGGAAACGGGCATCAAGGATTTCGCGGCGCTCTACTCGCCCGACGAAGGAGCGTCCGGCCTGCTGCTGACGAACGCCGAACTGATCGTCGGCGCCCAGACGCGGGTGCATGCGCTGGTGAACATGAACGATCCGGCGTTTGCCAAGGAAAACCTCTGGCCGAACGAGGCGCGGGCGAAAGCGGCCACCGCCGCCGAGCAAGAGGCGCTCAAGTCGGGCCTGCGCGTGCGTCACGGCCATAACGCTTCCGCGGCGCTGCTCCATCCGCACGTGAAGGCGACTCGCGAGGAATTGGAAAAGGTGCTGCGTGGGCAATATCAGACCGCCCTGGCTCGCCAGCCGAGCGAGCAGGAATTGGCCAGCGTGGTTGCCCTCTACGACGCCACTGCCGCCAATGGCGATAAGTCGATTGCCGGCAAGACGGCTCTTATGGCCCCGCTGATGACGCCCGAGGCGATCCTGCGATTCGAGGTCGGCTTGGGGCCTGAGATTCGTCCGGGGGTCCGCTCGCTTTCACCGCGCGAGACCGCGATGGCAATCAGTCTGGCGCTATCGACGAAGCGCGACCCTGGCCTGCTGTCTGCCGCCACCGAAGGCAAGCTGACGACGCGCGAGGAAGTCGCCGCGAGCGTGCGTCGCATCCTCGACGATCCGAAAATCAGCAAGCCGCTGGTGATGGGATTCTTCCGCGAGTACTTCGACTACTACCGCGCTCCCGAGGTCTTCAAAGACCCGCTGCCGGATTATTTGCCGCGCCGCGGCGTCCATTACAACCCCGGAGCCTATGTTGCCGACACGGACGTGCTGGTGCTCCGCATCTTGTCGCGGGACAAAGATGTGCTGAAGGAACTGCTGACGACGAAGGAGTCGTTTCAAGGACGCGGGGACGGGGAGAATCGCGAGACGTCGGACACGGACCGCATCGGTATTCTCATGCACCCCAGTTGGCATGTGGCCTGGTCCACGAATTTCCACAATGACATCGTCCGCCGCGGCCGCTGGGTGCGGGAGCATCTGCTGGGCGGGCGCGTCCCGGATCTGCCAATCAATGCGGCAGCGATGGTCCCCGACGACCCGCACCACACATTGCGCCAGCGCCAGATGGTCACGCGCGCCGCCGAGTGCTGGAAGTGCCACAACAAAATGGACGAACTCGGCCTCCCGTTTGAGGATCTCGACCACTACGGATTTCGTCGCCGGGGCGAACTGGTGCTCGATCTCGAAGCAATGGCCCAGACGAAGGACAAGAACCAGAAGATCCACCGCGATGCGCCCCTCGATACGACTGGCTCCATCGCCAATAGCGGTGACCCGGCCCTCGACGGCCCGGTGCGCGATGCCCCCGAGATGCTCCGCCGCCTCGCCGAATCCGATCGCGTGCGGCAGATCTTCATCCGCCATGTCTTCCGCTATTTCCTCGGCCGCAACGAGACGCCGGGCGACGCCGTCAGCCTTCAGGAAGCCGAAAAGGCCTATCTCGATAACGGCGGCAGTTTCAAGGCGCTGATCGTGTCGCTGCTGTCGTCGGAATCTTTCCTCTATCGAACGGTTCCCGCCGGGATAGTCAGGAAATGATGCTTTTCAATCGTCGGGCCGACGTTCCGACAATGCAACGAATTGACCGGCAAGCGGTGCGCTTTACGGTTTCCGGTTGCCTGGCGCTGGTTGTGTGCCTGCTCGCGGGTGGCGTCCCGGCAACAGCGCAGGCACCTGTCGGCAACCTGGCCGACGACTATGCGAAACAAGTGCGTCCGCTTCTGAAGAAATATTGCTTTTCGTGCCATGACGCCAAGGAGCAGAAGGGTGACCTGGACCTCGAGCGATTTTCGTCGCTGGAAGCGATTCGCAAGGATTTTCGCCCCTGGCAGCACTTGATAGAGCAGGTCGAGGTCGGCGAGATGCCGCCCAAGAAAAAGCCGCAACCCGCGGCGGACGAACGCAAGGTCATTCTGACCTGGGTTCGCAACATGCTCGATGCGGAAGCGCGAGCGCGGGCCGGCGACCCGGGCCTCGTGCCGCTGCGCCGGCTGAGCAATTTCGAATACGACCGAACGATCCACGAACTGACCGGCGTGGACCTCAAGCCGACCCGCGAGTTCCCCGCCGACGGCGCCGGTGGCGAGGGGTTCACGAACGCCGGGGAATCGCTGTCGGACATTTCGCCGACGCTATTCACCCGCTATCTCGACGCGGCCAAGGACATCGCCGGACACGCCGTGCTGCTCCCGGACGGCTTTCGCTTTTCGGCGTCGAAGACCCGGCGCGACTGGAGCGACGAAGTGACGGCTGATCTCCGCAAGTATTACTCGCAATTTTGGTCCGAGAAGGACGGTGGCATTCATCCTCCCATCAGCGCTTATCTGCAGCGCACGGTGACTCATCGCGAAGTTCTTGCCCAAGGCAAGTTTGAGGAAGCCGCCGCCAAGCCGTTTGGACTGAACCCCAAATATCTCCGCATCCTGTGGCAGGCGCTCCACGACAAGACGCCGTCCGAACCACTGGCGGGCATCCGGGCGATGTGGCGAAAGGCCGTGGAGTCGGGGAACCCCGCCGACATCGACGCGGTGGCGGCGGCGGTGAAGGGCTGGCAGGGGGCTTTGTGGAGAACGGCTCCGGTCGGGTGCTATGTCCGGTCGCTGACCGATTCACAGCCGGCTTTACGCGCGCACCAGCCCGCGCACAGCGACAAGTGGGCGGAAAGCCTCTCCCGGCAGGTGGCGTTCGATCAGGCCGCCAGGAGCGAAGTGACGCTGCCTGTGGGTTTCAGGCTCGAGCCGGGCCAGGCGGAGGTGACCATCTACCTGGCCGCCCGAGAGCCGGGATCGGCCGGGCCGATCAACTGGCATCGCCCGCGGCTTATTAGCCTCAACCAGGCCGACAAGTCCGAACTGCTGCTGCGGGACTACCCGTCGTATGGATCCGCCTACGAGATCAGCCCGTCGGCGGCGTTCGTCGGCTCCGCAAGGTACCTGGCGGCCGTCGCCGAGCTGGCGCATGCCAAGGACGCCAAGGTTGAGGCCATCGCCACCAAGCATGGCCTGAACGCGGCGTTCCTCAAGCATTGGGCCACGGCCCTCGCGGTCGCGGCCAAGGGGGCGAACGCGGGGCCGCCCAAGCCTCCCGCGCCGCTCGTCACCGCAAACTCCACGCTCGGCAGGTGGCGCGAGGCCGCGGCCGATCCGGCCCGCCGGGCAGAGGCCGAGCAACTTGCCAGGGAGGCGGAGAGGAAGCTCGCCGGGCCACGGCCCGAGGCCAAGGACGTCGATCGTGCCGACTATGATCGGCTCGTCGTGGCGGGGAGTCCGTTGTTCACCGGCGTCGACCTGGGCCAGGTCGTGAACGCGGCGGCGCCCGCGACGGCCTTCGGTGTGCCCAAGGAGCGGTTCGGCGGGCCGGAACGGGACAGTCTGATCGTGCCCAGCGACAAGGTGGTCGCGATCCGCCTGCCGGTCCGGCTCCTTGTCGGTCGCCAGTTCGTGGTGGATGCGAAAATCGACGATCCCTCGGCAAAGCGGTTCGTCCGCGTTCGGGTGGCCGAGGATGCCCCGACCGCCGCGACCCTCCGGGATGGCCCGGTGCTGTCGAGCCCGGACAATCCGGCCTACAAGCAGACGCTCGCCGGCAACGAGGAGTTTCGCCGGCTCTTCCCCCTCTACGCATGCTATCCTGCGGTTGTCCCGACCGACGAGGTCGTGACACTAAAAATATTCCACCGCGAGGACGAACCCTTTCTGCGGCTGTTCGCCTCGGAAGAACAGGCGAGGCAGCTTGATCGGCTGTGGGCGGATCTTCGGCTCCTCAGCCGGCAGCCCGTCGCAGAACTCGAGTGTTTGCCGACGTACGTGGAATTTGCCACCCAAGAAACGTCGAAGGCGTTCCAGCAGTTCTTGATCGACCGCAAGCCGAAGTTCAAGCGGGACGCGGACGACTTCCTCAAGTGGGAGGAAGCCGTGATCCCGATGCAGATGGACGCGTTGCTCGCCTTTGCCGGGAAGGCGTTCCGCCGTCCGCTTCAAGAGAAGGAGAAAAGCGACCTTCGCTCCCTCTATGACGCGGTTCGCAAGAAAGGGGCCGGACACGACGAGGCGTTTCGGGGTGTGCTGGCGGGGATCCTGGCCTCTCCTTCCTTCCTGTTCCGCATCGAGGCCGTGTCGAAAGGCAGGGAGCCGACGCCGGTGAGCGATCTCGAACTGGCGACGCGGCTCAGCTATTTCCTGTGGTCGTCGATGCCGGACGACGAACTGCGCCAGCTCGCCGCGGCCGGCAAACTGCGCGACCCGCAAGTGCTCGCCGCGCAGACGCAGCGCATGATGAAGGACGCGAGGACACGTTCGCTCGCCATCGAGTTCGGCACGCAATGGCTCCACGTGCGCGGCTTCGACGATTTGAAGGAAAAGAACGAGACGCTGTTTCCGATGTTCGACGCGAAGCTGCGGCAGACCATCTACGAGGAATCGATCCTGTTCTTCCAGGATCTCTTCCAAAGTGACAGGCCGATTCGCAGTGTGCTCGATGGGGACTACACGTTCCTCAACGAACCGCTGGCCAAGCACTACGGCATCCCGGGCGTCACGGGCCCCCAGTGGCGCAAAGTGGATGGCGTGCGAAAATACGGTCGCGGCGGCGTCCTCGGACTGGCCAGCGTGCAGGCCCGACAATCGGGCGCTTCCC
>BJFP01000159.1 GCA_014189875.1 Verrucomicrobiota bacterium
GCCGAAGCCGTCGTTCTCCACTTTGAAGAAGGCGATGCTGTCGCTCGCCTTAGCGAGGGATTTGTCGAGGAGGAGGATGCTGGTCTTCACCCCGGAGTAGGGATTGAAACAGCCCGCCGGGAGGGAGACGACGGCGACGAGGGAGTTTTCGACGAGCATTTTCCGCAGCTCTTTGTAGGCGGTCTGGCTCTGGAAGATGATGCCCTCGGGGACGATGATGGCGGCGCGGCCGGTGGGCGTGAGGTGCTCGGCCATGTAGTCCACGAAGAGGACTTCGCTGCGCTTGGCCTGAATGGAGAAGCGCTTGTGGGGCTTGATGCCGCCTTTCGGGGACATGAAGGGCGGGTTGGCGAGGATGACGTCGGCGAACTCGTTCCAGCGCTCCTCGGAGGTGAGGGTGTCGTATTCGTAGATGTGGGGATCGGTGAAGCCGTGGAGGTAGAGGTTCACCAGCGAGAGGCGCACCATGTCGGGCGAGATGTCGTAGCCTTTGAAGTTTTTGGCGAGGCGGCCTTTTTCGTCGGGGGTGAGTTTGCTATGACCCTTGGCGTCCGTGTTGGTGCGGAGGATGTGCTTGTAGGCGGAGATGAGGAAGCCGGCGGTGCCGCAGGCGGGATCGAGGATCTTCTCTCCCTTCTGCGGGGCGAGGACTTCCACCATGAAATCAATGATGTGCCGGGGCGTGCGGAACTGCCCGGCATCGCCCTGCGAGCCGAGGACGCTGAGGAGATACTCGAAGGCGTCTCCGAGCCGCTCGCTGTGGTCGTAGCTGAACTCATCTATGATCTTCAGGAAGGCCTTGAGCGTCTCGGGATCGCGATAAGGCAGGTAAGCGTTTTTGAAGATGTCGCGAAAGAGCGGCGGGATGCCGTCGTTCTCAGGCATCTTCGCAATGCCTTCCGCATAAAGGCCGAGCATCTCGTGCCCGCCGAGCGAGGGAGCCATGAGCTTTGCCCAGCCGTAACGGGCGAATGTTCCCGTGAAAAAGGAACGCTCACCGCCCGCCAGTTCCGTGGTGGCGTCCATGTCATCCATGAACTTGTAGATCAGCGCGATGGTGATCTGCTCGACCTGGGATTTGGGATCGGGGACTTTGCCGACGAGGATGTCGCGGGCGGTGTCGATGCGGCGTTTGGTGTCGGTGTCGAGCATTAGGTTTTGTTAAGCGGCAAACTGGTTCAGCGGGACGTAGTCCTTGATGTATTCGGGAATGATCGCCCGGTATTTCTCGGGCACCGCCATGTAGTCGCGCATGTTGAAGACGGAGGAGGTGTGCAGCAGACCGCGCTTGGAGCGGTCATCCACCATCACGCGAATCATGGAATCGGTGGCGTATGCCTTGAAGTAGGTTTTGATGGCTGGGATGGCTGCGGCCTCCTCTGGCTTGTAGTCGGCGACGAACTTTGAGAACTCCTCCTCCAGCAGTTCGTCCTTGGATTTGAAGCGCGGAATGAGCCCGAAGATTTTCTCCAAAATCTCTCGGAGCGTCAGGCGGCGATCCACGGCGGCGGCCTTGCGGAGCTTGTCGAGCGTGTAGAACTCGGCGGGTTTGTCGAACACCTCCTTGTTCACGTAGTCAATGACGCGATCCCATTCGCCGGCCTCGATGCTGGCGGCAATGAAGTCGTTCCCGCGCACGGCACCCTCGAACCGCTCATAGAACATCCGGTCAATCTTCATCCCATCCACGCCGATTTCCTCGACCTTGATCGTGGCGAGGATGTCCTCACCGAGGTGTTCGTAGGTGCCGACAGGGAGGACCGGCCCGCCACCGCCCTCCTTGGGTGCCGCAGTCTTCGGCTTCGGGAGCTTCCGCACCTCGTCGTATTTGAATTCCTTCTCGAAGTATTCGCAGTTGGCGAAGAAGTCGAAGAGCTTGAAGGCCGTCTTCTTCGGTTCCTTCACACTCTCCCGGATGGCGTCGTCAAAGAGCTGCTCGCGGAAGTCGTGCTTCCGCGTGCCGCGTCCCTTGATCTGAATGAAATCGGTGGGTGAGAAGATGGGGCGGAAGAGCCCGAGGTTCAGAAGGTCCGGGCAATCGTAACCGGTGGTCATCATGCCGACGGTGACGCAGACGCGGGCCTTGCTGGTCTTGTAGGTGGGGATGAAGTTGGCGGAGCCGAGGAGATTGTTGTTGGTAAAATTGATCGTGTGCTGCTGCGCACCGTCCACCTGTGACGTGACCTGCACCGCGAAGTCCGACTGGTATTTGCCGGGAAACATCCGGTCGGCCATCTCGTTCAATATCTGCGCCAGCTTGCCCGCGTGCTTTTGGCTGACGCCGAAGACGATGGATTTCCCGATCTCCTTGCTGACCGGATCGCGGAGGGCGTTTTCAAGAAACGTCTTGCAGAAAAGCTGGTTCGTGGCCTTCGAGAAGAAGCGTCGCTCAAACTCGCGCTGCTTGAATCCCTCCTCATGGTCGTCGCCCTCCTCGTCCTTGAACGAGACCACAAAGCCGTCGTCGGAAAGCAACTGGGTGGTCACCTCGCTGCGGGCATCCACGACGGTGGGATTGATGAGGAAGCCGTCCTTCACGCCGTCGAGCAGCGAATAGCGGAACGTGGGCTGGCCGTCGTCGCATCCGAAGGTGCGATAAGTGTCGAGCATGAGACGGCGCTCGAACTCACGCGGGTCTTTGGTCGTCGGTTTGTCCTTGTCGAATTTCTTGAGGTAATCGAAGGGCGTAGCGGTGAGGCCGAGCTTGTATCCGATGAAGTAGTCAAAGACGGCGCGGGCATTGCCACCGATGGAGCGGTGCGCTTCGTCCGAGATGACGAGGTCGAAGTCGGTGGGCGAAAAGAGGTGCTGATATTTGTTATTGAAGAGCAGCGACTGAACGGTCGTGACGACGATCTCCGCGTGCCGCCAGTCGTCGCGATTCTCCTTGTAGATCACGCACCTGTAGTCGTTCGCCAGAGCCTTCTTGAAAGCCTTGAGCGCCTGGTCTTCGAGTTCCAATCGGTCAACGAGGAACAGGACGCGCCGGGCGTTTCCCGTGCGGAGGAAGAGCTTGATTATCGCGGCGGCGGTGAGCGTCTTTCCGGTGCCCGTCGCCATTTCGAGCAGGAAGCGATCACTCCCCATCTTCACCTTCTGCTGGATGGCGAAGATGGCTTTCGTTTGATAGGCACGGAGGAACCGCAGTCCGTTCACCTCGATGAACCGGGCACGCTCGCCTTCGTTCTTCCATGCGGCCTCCACAGCGTAGCCGGGGCGCTGCGTGAGGGCGACATAGTCTTCCCCGACAGTTTCTTCGATGAGCCGCCTCGAATCCGGGGTCGTTTTCTGGTAGCCCATAACGGATGTGGGCGTGGGAAATGTCGTGATGATGTAGGGATTGCCGCGCTCGAGATCCCAAAAATAATGCAGGTTGCCATTCGAGAGGATGACGAAGCGGCAGTTTTGCGACTTCGCATATTTGCGCGCCTGCTCCTTTCCCACGAGCGGGCTTTTGTCCTCGGCCTTTGCTTCAAGGACGATGAATGGGGACCCCTTTTCATTGAGCAGAAGAAAATCAATGAAGCCCTTGCCGACCTTCTCAAAGTTTTCACCGAGAGCATCGAGTTCCTGCGTCTTGAGCGTAACGCTGGGTTCAAGCTGAATGTTGGCCGGGCCTTTTACATCCGCGAAGAAGCGCCACCCCGCCGCATCGAGCAGCTTGTTGATTTTGATTCGAGCGGTTGCTTCTTTCATTGGCTGGGAAGGGAGAGGGACAGTCGCGGCGTTTGGCCTCGTATCGCAACTCCCGGCGCGTAGCACGGAGGAAATGCGGGAGGCGGGAGTGAAGGAGAATTTGCTGCGCAACTCTTTTGACAGTGGCCCATTTTAAAAATCACGCTCAGTCTGCGACTGATTCACCCTACATGAAAATCTTCCCGCTCACTGCGCTCATCGCATTATTCGCTTCGACGGTGCTCCGCATTTCTCACTCGGTCGCCGCGGAAAAGCCGGTGGTCGCCGACTGGCCGCATCTGCTCGGGCCAGCCTACAATTGCACGACGCCGGAGTCGGGACTGCTGCGGAAATTCCCCGCGGAGGGACTGCGCGTGCTCTGGGAAATGCCGCTCGGCAATGGGATGGGCGGGCCTGCGATTATCGTCGGGCGCATCGTGGTGTTTCACCGGCTCGCCGACAAGGAGACGGTCGAATGCCGGGATGCGGCGACGGGGAAATCGGAGTGGAAATTTGACTACGCGGCACCCTACCAGCCGCGCTACGGCGGCGGGACGGGACCGAGGACGAGCCCGGTGATTGCGGACGGGCGCGTCTTTGTCTTCGGTGTCACCGGGCGGCTGCACTGCCTCGATCTCGCGACCGGGAAGTTGATCTGGGAGCACGATTGTGCGCGCGAGTATTCGATGAAGCCCGCATTTTTCGGATTCGGCTCGACGCCGCTCGTGATGGGCAGCCGCGTGATCGTGCAGATCGGCGGCGTGATGGACGGGAAGCCGGTGAACTCCGTGGCCTTCGACACGGCGACCGGGAAACTGCTCTGGGCCGCGGCGCATGAGTGGGGTGCGAGCTACGCTTCGCCGGTGCCCGCGCGCCTGCACGGGCGCGACTGCGTGCTCATCTTTGCAGGAGGCCTGAGCCGGCCCGCGACGGGCGGGCTGCTCGTCGTGGATGCGGCGGATGGCAAGGTGCTCGCAGCGGCGCCGCACCGCGCGGCGATTGCGGAATCGGTGAATGTCTCCTCGCCCGTCGTGGCATCGGCGGAGGAGGGGAAGGGCGCGCGCATTTTCGTGTCGGAGGTGTACACCGCGGGCGGGCTTTGCGTGGAGGTCGCGAAGGATTTCACGACGACGACCGCGTGGCATGGGGGCGATTTCGGGATGTACTGGATGACGCCGCTCGTGCGCGATGGCTGCATTTTCGGCTTCACCGGGCAGAGCGAGCAGCTTGCGGAACTCGCCTGCCGCGAGGTGGCAAGCGGACGCGAACTCTGGCGCGATGATCTGGGCCGCGGATTTGGCCGCGCGAACCTGCTCGCAACGGCGGACGGCGTGCTGTGCCTCGGCGAATTCGGCGAGCTTGCGTGGATCGGGATTTCGCCGAAGGGCGGGAAGGTGATCGAACGCACGAAGCTGTTCGACGCGCCGGAGACGTGGACGCCGCCCGCGCTCAGTCACGGGCTGCTCTACGTGCAGCAGAACGAGCCGGACCGTGATGGCAAGAGGCCGCGCCTGATTTGCTACGATCTGCGGGCAAAATGAACATCGTCCTGCTGACGCCCGGCACTGGGAGCTACCACTGCGGCGTGTGCATGCGCGACAATGCGCTCGCGAAGGAGCTGCACCGGCAGGGCCATCGCGCGCTGCTGCTTCCGATGTATCTGCCGCTCACGCTCGACGAGGAGGCCGCGAGCCCCGGTGCGCCGATTTTTTTCGGGGGCGTGAGCACGTATCTGCGCGAGAAATTTCCGCTGCTCCGGAAAATGCCGCGCTGGATGGACCGGCTGCTGAGCGCGCGGTGGATTCTGAAAATGCTCGCGGGCCGCGCCGCCGCGAAGACGGGCGGGCCGGAGGTCGCGGAGATGACGCTGTCCATGCTGCGCGGTGAGATGGGGAACCAGGCGGGCGAATTGCGCGAGCTGGTCGCGTGGCTGAAGACGGCGTTCGACGGAAGGCCGCCGGATTCCGTGTGGCTCTCGACGGCGCTCCAGGCGGGCCTCGCGCGTTCGCTGCGCGAGGAGATGAAGGTTCCCATCGTCGGATTTTTGCAGGGCGAGGACACATTCCTCGACGGCCTCGGCTCGCGCGCGCCGGAGATATGGTCGCTGCTCGCCGAGCGGATGAAGGACGCCGATGTGTGGGTCGCGCCGAGCAAATATTTCGCAAAGCTGATGGCCGCGCGCCTGCGCTGGAGCGATGCGGAAACAGAACGAAGGATGCGCGTGATCCAGAACGGAATCGCGCTGGAGGATTTCGACGCGGAGCCGGAGCAGCCGCACAGCGCGCCGACGATCGGCTACCTCGCGCGCTTCGTGCCGGGGAAGGGGATCGGAGTGTTGGTGGACGCGTTCATGATCCTGAAAAAGCGGAACACGATCGCGGGGCTGCGCCTGCGCTGCGCGGGATCGATGGCGGATGGCGACGCGCGCTATGTGGAAACACTGCGCGCGAAGCTCGCCGCCGCAGACTGCGCGGGCGATGTCGAATTTCTGCCGAATGTCTCTCGCGAGGAGAAGGTCCGTTTCCTCCGCAGCCTCGATGTCTTCAGCGCGCCGGCGACAGCGAGCGAGGCATTCGGGCTCTACGTGATCGAGGCGATGGCCGCGGGCGTCCCAGTCGTGCAGCCGCGGGCGTGGGCGTTTCCCGAGATCGTCGGCGAACGTGCCGGCGTGCTGTTCGATCCCGGAAAAAACGAGGATGGCACGGCGCTCGCGCTCGCGGATGCACTGGAGGAAATCCTCCGCGATCCTGCGCGCCTGCGTGCGTGCGGCGCGGCTGCTCAGGAACTCGCGCGGGAGAAGTTTTCGCTACGCGGGATGGCATCGTCGTTCGCGCAACTTGCGGCTTCGCTTGGCGCGCAAGCCGTGAAAAATTCCTTCCCCTGAAATTCCCCGCCCTCCTGCTACGCCCCTCAGGATGTCCTCATGTTTTTGTTCCGATTGCCGTGACCAGGGGCTCCGGGCCATGTGCGGTAGCTGCGCTGCGCAACGCGCGCACATTTTTCGTTCGTGATCGCCGGCGGGGTTCATGCACACATCGCGGAGACTTATGCCCCAGCAAACCACTTCCCCATTTTCACTGAAAGGCCGCGTCGCGCTCGTGACCGGCAGCACCACCGGCCTCGGCAAGGCGATGGCCGTCGCGCTCGGGCGCGCAGGCGCGAAGGTCGCGCTCAATTTTCAAAACAGCACGGTGCGTGCGGAGAAGGCGTTCGCGGAATTTCGCGCTGCGGGCGGTGAAGGGATGCTCGTGCGCGGCGACGTGAGCAGCGAGACGGACGTGCCACGCATCATTTCCGAAATCGCGAAGACGCTCGGGCCGGTGGACATCCTTGTGCTGAACGCCACGCCCGCTCAGCCGCAGAAGCCGATCGAGGAATACGACTGGGCATTCTATCAGCAGATGCTCGATTTTTTCGTGAAGAGCCCGTATCTGCTTTCGCGTGCGTGCCTGCCTCACATGAAGGCGCAGCGGTGGGGGCGCATCATTAATATCGGTTCCGAGGTCGTCGCGCGAGGCGTGCCAAATTTCACCGCCTACATGGCCGCGAAGGGCGGGCAGAATGGCTTCAACCGCGGCCTCGCGACGGAGGTCGCGAAGTGGGGCGTCACCGTGAACATGGTCGCGCCCGGCTGGATTCCTGTGGAGCGGCACGCGGACGATCCGCAGGAGCAGAAGGACGGCTACCGCGCGCTCATCCCCGCGGACCGATGGGGCGTGCCGGATGATCTCAGCGGTGCGGTCGTCTTCCTCGCGAGCGATGCGGCATCGTTCGTCACCGGGCAGAATCTGCACGTGAACGGCGGGATGACGGTCCACTGATGGCTCGTAGCCGCGCTTGTAAAAGCGCGGGCACGCCTTGCAAGCGATCACCCGCGCGCTCACGAGCGCACCTGCGATCTCGCCCGGCAATTATGTTTTCCAAATGCACCCTGCCCGTTCAGCATCCGCGCCCTCTCTCCCATGAAAGCAAAAACTCCCACGCGAAATTTCCTCCTCAGCCTTACCGCCATCGCCGCCACGCTGCTTGTGGGCTGTGACAGGAAGGGCACGGACTCCTCGGGGAATCCGAAAAATTCAGGCAAGGTGAAAGTCGCCTACGTCACGAATGGCGTCGCGCCTTTCTGGACGATCGCCGCGTCGGGCGTGAAGGCGGGGGCGGAAAAATTCGGCGTGGACGCGCAGACGCTCATGCCGTCCGAGGGCCTCGGCGATCAGAAAAGGATGATCGAGGATTTGCTCACGCGCGGCGTGGACGGCATCGCCGTGAGCCCGATCGATCCCGGCAGCCAGACCGAACTGCTGAACAAAGCCGCGAAGCGTGTGAAGGTGATCACGCACGACTCGGACGCGCCGGAGAGCGAGCGGCTGCTCTACATCGGCATGGACAACTACAAGGCGGGCCGCATGTGCGGGGACCTCGTGCGCGAGGCGATGCCGAAGGGCGGCAGCGTGATGCTTTTCATCGGCCGCCTCGAGCAGGACAACTCGAAGCGCCGCCGGCAGGGCGTGATTGATGCGATCCTCGGGCGTCCGGAAAATCTCGCGAACTTCGATCCGCCGGGCGATGTGCTGGAGGCGAACGGCTTCAAGATCCTCGGCACGCTCACGGATCAATTTGATCGCGCGAAGGCCAAGGCAAACGTCGAGGACACGATCGCGAAGCATCCCGACATCGGCTGCATGGTCGGCCTCTTCGGCTACAATCCGCCGCTCATCATCGAGGCGCTCTCGCAGGCGAACAAGCTGGCGCAGGTGAAGGTCGTCGCGTTCGACGAGGACGATGCGACGCTCGCGGGCATCCAGAAGGGCACGGTCCACGGCACCGTCGTGCAGAATCCCTACATGTATGGATTCAAGTCCGTGGAGGTGCTCGCGGAACTCGCGAAGGGCAACACGGCGATCATCCCCGCGTCGAAGTTCATGGACATTCCTGCGCGGCAGATTCGCAAGGGCGATGTGGATGCCTTCTGGGCGGATCTGAAAACAAAGACGGGCGCGAAGTGACGGAGTGCGACGCATGAGCGCGCCCCTGCTTGAAGTCAGAAAGCTGACGAAATCCTTTCCCGGTGTCCGCGCGCTGCGGGGCGTGAGCCTCACGCTCGCGCGCGGTGAAGTGCTTGCCGTCATCGGCGAAAATGGCGCGGGAAAAAGCACGCTCATGAAAATCCTCGCGGGCGTGCAGCGGCAGGATGGCGGCGAGATTCTGCTCGATGGTGAAGTGGTCGAGATTCGTAGCGTCCACGATGCGCTCGCGCGCGGCATCGCGCTCATCCACCAGGAACTCAACCTCGCGGACAACCTCGACGTCGCGGCGAACATTTTCCTCGGTCGCGAGCTTCGTCGCGCGGGATTTATGGACAAACGGCGGATGCGGAGCGAGGCGCGGCAGTTCCTCGATGCGGTCGGGCTCGATGTGGATTCCGACGCGCTGGTTCACACGCTGGCCATCGGGAAGCAGCAGCTCGTGGAAATCGCAAAGGCGCTCTCGGTGAACGCGCGTGTGCTGATCATGGACGAGCCGACTTCGAGCCTTTCCAGCGGCGAGGCGGAGAACCTTTTCAAAGTCATCCACGACCTGCGCAGGCGCGGTGTCAGCATTGTCTATATCTCGCACCGCCTCGGTGAAGTGCGGGAACTCGCGGATCGCGTGACTGTTCTGCGCGATGGCGAGAACGCGGGCGATCTCGCGCGCGGCGAAATCGTTCACGACAAAATGGTAAAGCTCATGGTGGGCCGCGACCTCTCGCGATTCTACCCGCACGAGCCGCACACGCCCGGTGAGGTCATGCT
>BJFP01000160.1 GCA_014189875.1 Verrucomicrobiota bacterium
GGCGCTGGCAAGCCCGCTTCGGGTTGCACACTGAGCATCGCCGGATGTGGGGGCTGCGTGGAGTGCGGGTGATCGTGCCCCATCAGCAAAAATACGAGTGGGACTACACTTACGGAGCCGTGGAGGTGACGCGGGCCGGGAGCGTGTTTTGTTTTCAGAGCACCGTCAACCAGGAGGCGTCAGGCAAGTTTCTCGGACAAATCGCGGCCCATGATCCGGCGGCCATCCATGTCGTCATCCAGGACGGGGCCGGCTTTCATCTTCCTGAAAACGACCCGAGGCTGCCCGCCAATGTGCGAGTCATCACGCTGCCCGCCTACAGTCCGGAGTTGAATCCGGTGGAGAAACTTTGGGACCACCTCAAGGATGCGATCTGCAACCGGGTCTTTGCCACAGTGGAGGAGTTGCGTGAGGTGCTGGCCGGCTGGCTTGAAAAATTTTGGAGCGACGCTGCCCGGGCGCTCTCCTTGATCGGCCGCGGCTGGCTTCTGGCTTCAGTAAACGCTGGCGCCAAATGTTGATGGCATTATCCCAATAGGGAATTGGTATGATACGGCAAAAGCCGTCACCGAAATGCACGAAGAGCTTGCCGGACGCGGCTGGCCCGTGTCGAAGAAATGACCGATGTCATAGACACCTCGGTTCTGGTGGCTGGGATGGTGGGCGCCGAGCAGTTCCACGACCTTTGCCGTGAAATGATTGTCAGGCGATTCCAGCATGAGCCGCTATGCATCTATCTGCACGGAATCGCGGAGACGTTCAGCACGCTGACCGGAGGAAGGAAACCGTTCCAGATGCCGTCGAGTCTCGCAGCCGATTTTTTGGAAACCGACTTCGTGCCGAAACTCACCGTTATATTCCTCACGCCCAGCAAGACCCTTCGCGCGATGCGTGACGCGCAGGCTCGCGGCGTGCGTGGCGGGGGCATCTTCGACCGCTCGCCTGCAACACGCCGCGCTTCACATGCTCCACGAGGATTTTGAAATGGAGATGACACGGCACGAGTTGCGACCACGTATTGAGGATCGCGATGACCGGCTTCCCCTGCCAGTCCGCCGGCGCGAGCTCCATCTGCCGGGCACGCGAACGGTGGCCGAAGCTGCGCAGATCATTCGGCCCGAGCTAACGGTGGGAACGGAGTTGGTCGGGAGTGATACCAACTCAAGTTGAAAACAGGCTGATAGCCGTTGAAATCGTCGCGCCGGCCACGCGCTGAACGCTGAGCTTTCTCCTCGCGATGAAGCGCGCAGCCGGGTTGTGTTTGGAGCGCCCCATTTTCGTCCCCATGAAACTCCGCAACGCACTCGCCGCGCTCACATTTTTCACCTCCGTAGTTTTTTCCCCGCACGCTGCGCACGCGGAGACTCGCGTGCTCATCGTCGTCGGGCCGAGCAATCATCCGCCGGGATCGCACGAGGTCGCCGCGGGCGGGCGGCTGATGAAGCATTGTCTCGAAAACGTGACGAACGTCCCCGGCGTGAAGGCGGACATCGTGACCGAGTGGCCGAAGGACCAGGCGGTGCTCGACGCGGTGAGCACGGTCGTCTTCACCGGCGACACATTTCCGCTCGCGCGCATGCCGGATGCCCCCGCAAATCTCGCGTCGCTCGGCGCGATGATGAAGCGCGGCTGCGGCATCGTATGCGTGCATTACGCGACTGGCCTGCGCGCGGAGGACGTGGCGGACGACGGCGCGCATCCGCTGCTCGGCTGGCTCGGCGGATATTTTGCGACGAAGTGCAAGCACCACCAGTCCATCGCAAAAATCTACGCTGCGGCGACCATCACGCCCGCGGTGGCGGGGCACCCGGTGTCGCGCGGGTGGAAGGAATTCACGCTGAACGACGAGCCGTACATCAACAATTTCTTCGGCGGCGAAGGCAACGCGTTGCTCCCCGGCGTGACGGTGCTCGCGACCTCGATGCTCCCGCCCGAGTCGCCGAAAAGCGAACGCGTCGCGTGGTGCGTGGAGCGCGCGGATGGCGGACGCGGTTTCGGAATCGTGATGCCACACTTTTACCGCAACTGGAAAAACGAGGACCTGCGCCGGTTCATCCTGAATGGCATCGTGTGGACCGCGAAACTCGACGTGCCCGCGGACGGCGTGAAGACCGCCGCGCCGGATCTCGCATCATTCGCGCCAGCATCCGTCGAGCCGCTGCCGCCGAAGCAGAAGCCCGTCGCAGGTGCCGACACCGCCGCGGATCTCGCGAAGAAGATTGTCGCCGCGCATGGCGGGCCGGAGAAGCTGCTGCGCACGTTTCGATTTTCCGAGACGTACGTGCTCCCCGGGCGCGACAAGGGCACGGATCGCACGTCGGTGATCCAGCCGCCGAACCTGTGGTACGTCGGCAAGCGCGAACGCGTGTCTTCAGAGAACAAGGGCGGCGTGTGCCACGACGTGTGGATGTGGACGCTCGCGCCGCTCACCGATCCGAACACGAAGCTCGAGCTGCTGCCCGACGCGACCATCGAGGGAAAGGCGGTGCGCGTGCTGAAGGCGGGCGGCAGCATCGAGCCTGCGATGAATGTTTCCTTCGACGCGGCGACGCTCGACCTGCTGAAGATTGATTGGAAAGGGGAGCAGTTCAATTTTTCCGCACCCATCGAAGTGGACGGGACGCGCCTGCCCTCAAAGTGCGTGCTAATCGGCAAGAACGGAAAGGAGCGCATGCACACGGAATTGAGGGAAATCGAGCGGCTCGCCGAACTTCCCGCCGACTTGCCAAAGCCGGAGGCCGGGAAGAATCCGAAATAGCCACCGGCGAAATCGTTCCAAAAATCCACGCCATGGAAACATCCCCCGACAACGAACCGCTCTCACGTCGCGCGTTCATGCGCGCGACTTCCGCGCTCGCGGGCGAACCCCCAGGCAACGCGCCTTCCTCGAATGCACAGAATGCCGCGCCCGCTGCTCACGAAGGCGGAGAATCTAAACGACGTGTCGCGCGGCACTCCGAAGCCGCACTCGCTCACCGGCGACGCGCTCGTGCAGGCGCGGCTCCGCGAAGTTTACCGCGTGATCCTGCCGGACAGTGTGGAGCTTCCGTAGCGTCGTACGGTGTCTCGTGGCGCAGATGGACGGAAACCACGAACGGACACGAAGAGACACGAATGGATTCCCGAAGAAGGAGCGACGGGGAGCGGCATCAGCATCGGGCCACTCGTGTTCGTTCGTGGTTCAAATTGATCCGCTTCCGCACGCCGCAGCCGGCTTGACCGCGGCGCGCTTGCTGTTACCGACGACGCCCCATGTCCGACCCAATCCGCGAATCCGAATTTCTTCCCGTCGAAATCACCCGCGATGCCGTGCTCGCCGATCCGTCCGCGAACCCGTTCAAGCTCGTGGTGGATCCGGTCATGCGCATCAAGCTGCGGCGCGCACTTTTCGACCTCATCGAAAACCACGATGCGGAACTCGCGAACTACGTGAGTGACGGCCTGCTCGCGCTCGACAGCTACAAGGAATACATCGAAATCTTCGCGAAGAGCCTGCGGGAAAGCATGGGCACGAACGAGGGAATCGCGTATCTGCTCCGAGCCTGCGGCTTCCACACGAACCCCGCGGACATCAATCTCAATCCCGAGACGCGTTGGAAAATCCAGCGCTGATCCCGTAACGCGGACAATCCTGTCCGCAGCGTCTCTCATGCACGCGGGCTCAGGTGTTGCGGACAGGATTGTCCGCGCTAAAAGCTTCCCGCTCGCCAACACCGGTATCAGTGGCAAATTCGGTGCCCTCTTACCCGCCATGATCCGCTCTCGCACCGCCTCATTTCGCACGCGAACCTGCATCCTCACCGCCGCGGCGCTCGCCGCAGGCACGCTCGCATGGGCGCTGCATCCGAAGAACGCGGGGCCGGAGACATTTGAGATCAAATTCAAGCTCCCGCCGCCGAGACCGCTCACCGCGGAGGAGGAGCTGAAGATGTTCAAAGTCGCGAAGGGTTTCCACGTCGAGCTCGTCGCCGCTGAGCCGATGATCGAGACGCCAATTGCACAGAGTTGGGATGAAAAGGGACGCCTCTTTGTCTGCGAAATGCGCGGCTACATGCAGGACGTCGAGGGCAAGGGCGAGGACAAGCCGCTCGGCCGCATCGTCATGCTCGAGGATACGGACGGCGACGGGAAGATGGACAAGCGCACCGTCTTTGCCGACGGCCTCATCCTGCCGCGCGCGATCCTGTGCGTGAATGGTGGCGTGCTCGTCGCGGAGCCGCCAGTGATGTGGTTCATGAAGGACACGAAGGGCACGGGCGTCGCCGACTTGAAGGAGCAGGTGGACGGCGCTTATGGTTCGCGCGGCGGACAACCCGAGCACATGGCGAATTCGCCCACGCGCTTCCTTGACAACTGGATCTACAACGCCAACTCCGGCACGCGCTACAAGCTGAAGGACGGCAAATGGATCGTGGAATCCGGTGGCGCATCGCGCGGCCAGTGGGGCATGACGCAGGACGACTACGGGCGCTCTTACTACAATTTCAACTCGGACTTCCTCCGCTCGAGTTTCGTCCCCGAGTCGCTCTACAAGCGCAACCCGAACTTCGCCGCGAGCGCCGGCGCGGGCGTGCAGATCCTGAAGGAGCAGGACTGCTGGCCCTCGCACCCGACGCCCGGCGTGAACCGCGGATACGATGCGAAGTCACTGCGCGCCGACGGCACGCTCGAAAAATGCACCGCGACGTGCGGCGCAGGCATCTACCGCGGCGGACTTTTCCCGAAGGAATTTGTCGGCAACGCATTCATCCCCGAGCCTTCGGCAAACCTCGTGAAGCGCGTGATCGTCGAGGAAAAGGACGCCGTGCTCACCGCGAAAAACGCTTACGGCGACAAGGAGGAATTCCTGACCTCGACCGACGAGCGCTTTCGCCCCGTGAACACGTACACCGGGCCCGACGGCGCGCTCTACATCACGGACATGTATCGCGGCATCATCCAGCACAAGAGCTTCCTCACGCACTACCTCATCGCGAACATCATCGCCCGCAAACTCGAGGAGCCTTTCGACAAGGGCCGCATCTGGCGCATCGTGCCCGACGGCGCGAAGCCGCAGACCGTGAAGCTCCCCGCGGAGAGCGCAAAAATCGTGGACTTCCTCGGCCACGCGAACGGCGTCATCCGCGACACCGCGCAGCGCCTGCTCGTCGAGCGCAAGGACGCCGCCGTCGCGCCCGCGATCGCCAAGGTCGCGACAAGCGGCGCGACGCCGCTCGCAAAAATCCACGCGCTCTGGACGCTCGAAGGCATGGCCGCACTCACGCCCGACGTGATCACCGCGTGCCTGAAGGACAAGGACGCGAAGGTCCGCGCCGCCGCCGTGCGGGTGTCCGATCGCACGATGTCCGCCGAACTCGCGAAGCTCACCGGCGACGCATCCGTGAATGTGCAGATCGCGCTCGCGTTCACGCTCAGCGGATTTCCCGAGGGGCAGGACGGCGCCATCACCCTCGCCCGCCGCTCCGGCGCGAATCCGCTCGTGCGCGAGGCCATCGTCTCCGGCCTGCGCGGCCGCGAACTCGAAGTCCTCGATGCGCTGATCAAAAATTCCGACAAGCCCGCGCCCGCCGACATGCTCGGCGCGCTCGCACAGGCCGTGATGAACGAGCGCCGTTCCGCACGCGTGAAGACGCTCCTCGCGCTCATCGCCGCACAGCCCGCAAACAGCCCCGCACAGCTCGCGATGCTCGAAGGTGCCGCCGGAAAAAATCCGCCGAAGGGCGCGCCGAAATTCAAGCTCCTCTACCTCGACTCCGAGTCCGCCGAGATCGCCACCCTCGCAAAGACCGCGAACGCAAAATCGAAACCGCTCGTCGCCGCCGTGGATGCCCGCGTCGCGTGGCCAAACAAGCCCGGCGTCCCGCCGCCGCCGGTCATCGTCCCGCTCACCGCCGATCAGCAGAAGCTCTTCGAGACCGGCAAGACCGTTTACAACACGCTCTGCACCGCATGCCACCAGCCCACCGGCACCGGTATGGAAGGCCTCGCGCCCGCACTCGTGGACAGCGACTGGGTGCTCGGCAATGCGGACATTTTGCCGCGCATCGTCATCCACGGCCTGAACGGCCCGATCAAGGTGGAAGGCAAAACGTGGAACCTCGAAATGCCGCCGCTCGGCGCAGCGCTCAACGACGAACAGGTCGCCGGGGTCGTCACCTACATACGCCGCGAATGGGAGCACAACGCCTCGCCGATCACCGTGGACGCCGTCGCAAAAATCCGCGCGCAAAACAAGACGCGCACAAAGGCGTGGACCGAGCCTGAACTGAAGCCGTCCGCCCCGAGAAAAAACACAGGCGACCAGCCGAAGCCGGTGGCGAACTGAAGCACCGCTCCGCCGGGCTTTTGAAAAGCGGCGGCACGCTCGTCTATTTCACCTGTTCCCTCGAGCCCGAGGAAAACGAACACGTCGCCGACGAAGCCGCGCGCACCATCCCCGGCCTGCGTCTGCACACCACGCGCCACATCCGCCCCTGGGTGGACGGCGTGGACGGCGCATTCTGCGCGAAGTTCATCGCGGCCTAGCCCGCGCGATTCACCGCGCTGAGCACGGCTTTGATCGCGGCGAGTTCCACGTTCGTGTCCACGCCTGCGCCCCATTTCGTGCGGCCGTCGGCGAGCTTGATCTGGATGAATGCGAGCGCGCTCGCCTCGGTGCCGCTGCTGAGCGACTGCTCGCGGTAATTCGCGACTTCAAACTTCGGCGTGCCCGCTGCATTGAGCGCGTGGACGAATGCGGCGATCGGGCCGTTGCCCTGGCCGGTGAGCGCCACGTCGGCGCCCGCCTTTCGCGCGGAGGCGCGGCAGGAAAATGTGCCGTCCACACCATCGGCGTGGAAGTGAATCAGCTCCCACGGCTCGGTACGCTCGATGTATTCGCGCCAAAACATCCCCTTCAGTTCCGCGGCGGTGACCTCGCGGCCGAGCGCGTCCACGGCGTCGTTTGCGAGCGGGCCGAATTCGCGCTGCATGTCCTTCGGCAGCTCGATGCCGAATTCGCTCTCCAGCAAATACGCCACGCCGCCTTTTCCGCTCTGCGAATTCACGCGGATGACCTCGCGGTATTCGCGCCCCACATCGGCGGGATCGATCGTGAGATACGGCACGTCCCAGCACGATTCCGACTTTGAATTTTTCTCCTCCCACTCGGCGAGTCCCTTTTTGATCGCATCCTGATGCGAGCCGCTGAACGCCGTGAACACCAGCTCACCCGAATACGGATGCCGCGCGGGGACGGTCATGCCAGTGCAGCGCTCGTAGATTTCGCGCAGCGCGTTCAGGTCGGAAAAAACGAGGCCCGGCGCGATGCCGTGCATGTAGCAGTTCATCGCCACGGCGACGATGTCGAGGTTGCCCGTGCGCTCGCCGTTGCCGAAGAGCGTGCCCTCCACGCGGTCCGCGCCGGCGAGCAGGCCGAGTTCCGTCGCGGCGATGCCGGTGCCGCGGTCATTGTGCGTGTGCAGCGAGACGATGATCGAATCGCGGTTGCGGAGGTTCGTGCACATCCACTCGATCTGATCGGCATACACATTCGGCATCGCGACCTCGACGGTGTCGGGCAGGTTCAGGATCATCGGGCGTTGCGGCGTCGGCTGCCACACGTCCATCACGGCCTCGGAGATTTCCTTCGCAAATTCCACCTCCGTCGCGCTGAAGCTCTCGGGCGAATATTGCAGCCGCACGTCCGTGCCGCCTTTTGCCAGACGCGGAATGCGATCCTGAATCCACTGCGCGCCGCGCACGGCGATGTCGCGGATTTCGTCCTTCGATTTTCCGAAGACCACGCGGCGCTGCGCGGGCGACGTGGAATTGTAGAGGTGGATGATCACCTTCTTCGCGCCCACGAGCGACTCGAACGTGCGCTCGATGAGATCCTCGCGCGCCTGCACGAGCACCTGCACCGTCACGTCATCCGGGATGTGCCCGCGCTCGATCAGCGTGCGGTTGAACGCAAATTCCGTGTTCGACGCCGCGGGAAAACCGATCTCGATTTCCTTGAAGCCGCACTTCACCAGCGCATGGAAAAGCTCCAGCTTCTGCGCGACATTCATCGGCACCGCGAGCGCCTGGTTGCCGTCGCGGAGATCCACGGAGCACCAGATCGGCGGCTTCGTCAGCGTGCGCGAAGGCCACTGCCGCGCGGGCAGGTGAATCGGCGGATACGCGCGATATTTCGAGGAAGGATTGGAAAGCATGGGAGTGGAAATTTTCGCCTACAACGGAAAGGAGCGGAAGGGAAGGGAGCCGTTCATTTCCGCCGCCCCGTGGAAATGCCAGCCCAAATACGCTGGAACACGCAAACTGCGCTGATTGCGCGCAGCGAAACAGCCCTCCGGCACGGTGCCGCCGGAAAATCGGGGCACCCGCTCAGTTGCCGGAGAGCGGCGTAAGTCGGCTGTCGTGCAGAAAAATCACGGCAGAATGAAAGCAGGCGCGCCGCGGATGGCAAGGGCATGTTTGGTGCAGTCGTTCCGGGGGCGGCTTTTAATGCCACGACAACCGGGGCCGCGACTCAGATGGGCATCTTCACGGGCGCCTACGGTTCCTTCAGTGACCAGTGGTCGTTTCCGGCAGACCTCAGCACCGGACAGATCAATCCTGAACTCGGTGACACGACCTTATCCGGGGTCATTGTCGGCAGCCTGATCGAAACCAACTACAAGATGGCCGCGATAGTTCCTGAGCCTTCATCTGTGATGCTCTGTGCTGTCGCGGCGATCGCTATGGCCGGGCGGCGCAATCGGAAGCGGGAGTAGCACCTTTTAAAAATTTCTCGCACACGAAGGCAAGCCTGCGGGCTTGCCTTTGTGATTCCCAGAGACACAGCATTCTGGACTCATGCCTGAATTCCGATACAGCGCGCGCAATGCCCAAGGAACGCTTGTGGATGGCGTCGTGACGGCCAGCGATCGTTCCGCCGCGATCGCGATGGTCGAGCAGAAGCGCTGTGTGCCGATCCGCGTGCAGCCAGTCGAGGCCGGTGCCGCGGCCCCGCAGCAGAAAAGTCCGGCGATGGCCGCAGTCGGGGCACAGGCGCAGAAGGAAACATCTTCCGCAAAATCACCAGCCGCCAAGACGGCGGAAGCGGGCGGGAAAACGCTCGCCGTCTCGAAGCCGGGCGCGGGCGCCGGGATGAAGCTCAGCTATTCGCAGCAGTATCTCTTCAGCGAGCAGCTCGCGCATCTCCTCGGCGCGGGCATGACGCTCGACGAATCGCTCGGCGTGCTCGTGAAGCGCCTCAAGCATCCGAAGCTCCAGGCGCTTTCCAAATCGCTCCACCAGTCGCTCGTGGATGGCCGCAGCCTCTCGCAGGCCATGCGCGATTTCCCGAAGATCTTCTCGCCGCTCTACGTGAACATGATCTCGTCCGGCGAGGCATCCGGCTCGCTGCCGACCATCCTGCGCCGGCTCACCATCCACATCGGCGAGGTGAAGGCGCTGC
>BJFP01000161.1 GCA_014189875.1 Verrucomicrobiota bacterium
TCTGCCGGCGAGGACGACAGCGCTCCAACTCACGGCTTCTCCAGCCAGATGATCACCGGCCGCTCGGTAGCCTCGACGGCCATGTAGCCCTCGATCTCCTGGCGCACTTCCACCTTCTCCGCATCGCCTGCGACGAGCGGCATCCGCTCTGCGCGCACGACGCGCAGCGGATCGTTGAATAGCCGCACCACGCGCGGCGCGCCGCTCGGACGCCACACGGCCCATGCGCGTTTCGCGGACTGCGACGCGTGCGTGAATTCGTAAGCGTAACACTCATCTGCATCCTCGCGGTCCACGCGGGCGAATCGGTATTCGCCGAGCGAACGCTGCAACCATGCGAGCGCATGGAATGCAGGCTTTGGCTCGAAGTTGCGCGTGATTCCGCTGCTCGCGCGCAGGTGCGGCCCGTCCTTGTCGTTAAAAAAATAAAGGTGCGCGCGATCCACACCGAGCCGTGCGAGCAATAGGAAGGATCGCACCGACCACATCGCCTGCTGCGGCTCGGTGCTCCCCTGCCATTTTGAAAAATCGCCCGTCGTGGGCGGCGGCTTCGTGGTCGCGTCGTAGCCAAACTCCGTCACCCACACTTCCTTCGATGGCGCGTGTGCGTCGCGCCATTTCAGAACGTGACTGACAGTCTCGACAAACTTCGTCGCAGGATCCTCCGGAAAACTACGCCGCCACGTCGGCCACGGCTCGGCCTCCGCGTGGCAGTGGATGTTCAGGATGTCCCACAGCGCGTCGAGTCCGGCGATTGCGTCCACGCTTTTCGAGTAGCGCCCGCTCGGGCCGAGGTTCGCCGCGCACGTCGCGATCCGCAGCTTCGGATCTCCCGCGCGGACTCCGCGCGCCATCGCCTCGAAAACTTTGCGATACGTCGCATCGTCATACTTGGAAGGCTCGTTGCCGATCTCCACGGCTTCGAGCAGCGGCTCCTTCGCGGACGGGCCAAATGCCTGTGCGAATGCGAGCCCGTATGCATTCGCATCACGCTCCACATTTTTCCAAGCAGCAGGCGCGATGTCGTCGAACACCAGCGAGGCGTGCGTGCGATACCCGGCCTTCTTCCAGCTTCCGTAGAGCTGCGCCCAGTTCACACGGTTCGCGGCAAATGGAAACGTCGTCGCCGCAGAGGTGTCGTCGCCAAAGTCCCATTTGATCGGATGATAATTTCGGAGCACGCGAGTGACCGGCGCGTACAGCTCCGGCTTGAACTGCACCGTGTGGACATTGAGCCCGATGAAGTCCTTCATCAGCGGACGATGCCTCGCGTCTTCCGCACTCATCCCCTCGCCTGCCAGCAGGAGCATAAGCGGGAGCAGAAATGGGATGCGCATGAGTGCAACGTTGAATGGCACCGCGCCGCCGGACAAGCATCGTCCCGACGGCAAAACGGTGCCGAAACGCAGTAGGAGGCCGGCTGATTACCGGCTCATTACCAGTTGGAAAGGGACGCGGTATTGGCGGCGGGCGGCATCCTCAGTGCTCAAAAAGGCATCAACTCCCGGAGGCCGCACCACGGCTGCGGGAACTCAACAAAAAAACAATAACCACATCACATCCATGCTCACTCAACTGAACACCAAACGCGCGGGCTTCACGCTCGTGGAAATCATGATCGTCGTCGCGATCATCGCACTCCTCGCGGCCATCGCCGTCCCAAACTTCCTGCGCAGCCGCAAGCGCTCGCAGGCCACCCAGGTCCTCGAGGATCTCCGCATCCTCGACTCCGCCGTAGATCAGTACGCCATCGAGAACAACAAGGCCAGCGGCAACCCGGACTTCGCAGACTTGCAGGCTTACGTGAAGACCGGCACGCGCCTCTATTCGAGTGCCAACACCGACATCCTCGGCAACTCGTTCGGCACCTTCACCATTGACACCCCCCCGAAGGTTTCGGATGCGACGTTCACGGCCTTGTCCGATGTCGCCCCGTCCTCCTTCTGGTCGCCATACAAGTAAGCGTGTCCGATAGAAACCGGTCCCGGCCTGCACTTTGATGCAAGAGCCGGGACCGTTTTCTTTCTCGCGATCCATCTGGAATCAAGACGACAACCGACCCATGAAAATTCTCGTCGTCGAAGACGATCCGAAGATTTCTTCGCTTGTCGCGAAGGGGCTCCGGGAAAATGGCTGGACCGTGGAGACTGCTGCCGACGGCAAAGCGGGCCTCCAACGCGCGCAGGAGATTCCCTTCGATGCGATCGTGGCCGATGTGATGATGCCGGAATTGGACGGGCTCGGCATGGTCATAAAGTTGCGGAGCGTCGGGATTTCGTCGCCCGTGATCATGCTCAGCGCCAAGCGCTCCGTGGAAGACAAAGTACGCTGCCTGCGCGCTGGGGCGGATGACTACCTGGCAAAGCCCTTCGCGATTTCAGAATTGCTCGCGCGAATCGAAAGCGTCGTGCGCCGCTCCCTTCCGGCACCCGAGGTGCAGCGCATCGAGGCCGACGGCGTGGAACTCGATCTCCTCTCTCGGCTGGCCCGCCGGGAGGGGCAGCGCATTGATCTGCAGCCGCGGGAATTTTCCCTGCTCGAGCTGCTCATGCGCAATCGCGGGCAGCCGCTCTCGAAGACACAGCTCCTCGAAAAACTCTGGGACTACAGCTTCGATCCGCAGACCAACATCGTGGACGTGCTCGTCTGCCGGCTGCGCAACAAGCTGGAACGCGATTTTGACCGGAAGCTGATTCACACGCTCCGGGGCGTCGGCTACGTCTTCCGTTCCGATGATTAGGAAAATCCTCCGAAAGGTTTCCTTCCGCCTCTCGCTGTGGCAGGCGCTCATCTTTGCGATCCTCGCAATTGTCCTCTCCTACGTCACGCACACGCTCATCGTGGAGCAGATCCGCACGCATGAGCAGGAAGTCGTGTCCTTCCGGCTGAGCGAATTCACGTTGGAATACGAACGCGGTGGCGTGGAGGCTGTGAAGACGCTCGCCAATGCTCGACGAAAGCGTGCGCAGAGAGTCTTTTTCCTCCGGCTCGCATCCGCCGAGAACAAGACGATCTTCCTCCGCGACCCGGAGGACTGGCTCGAATTTAATTCGGACCTGCTGCGAAAAGTGCCTGTGCCAACGGACACGCGTATCCGCTGGATGGAATTGAACGCGCAGGACGGGAACGCCCTCTACCTTGCCATGCACCGCCTCGGCGACGGGACAGTCATCTATGTCGGCCAGTCGCGCGAGGACACGGATGAGCTTCTCGGAAATCTCCGCAAACGTGCCCTGCTGCTTGCGGCGGTGCTGTTGCCGCTGGGTTTCGCAGCCGGCATTTTCCTCACCTCCCGCGCGCTCCGCCCGGTGCGCGGGCTCAGCAAGACCGTGCACGGGATGATCGAGACCGGACGCTATGACGTGAAGGTGACGCGTGGAGAAACCGACAATGAAATCAACGAACTGGTCAGTCTCTTCAACCGCCTCACGATGCAGATTGACGGGCTCATCCGCAGTATGAGGGAGGCGCTCGACAACGTCGCGCACGACATCCGTAGCCCGATGACCGTCATCCGCGGACGCGCCCAACTGGCGCTTCAGCGAGGGGACGACCTGACACTTTCCAAGGAGGCGCTCGCCGAGTGCGTAGAGGAATCCGACAAGGTTCTCCGCATTCTCAATATGCTCATGGATATCGCAGAGACCGAGGCAGGCATCAGCGCGCAAAACCTCCGACAGATCCCCGTCGCCGAAATCAGCGCTGCCGTGGCGGATCTCTACGACTCGGTGGCCGAGGAAAAAGACATCCGCCTGAAATCCGAGGCCACAGCCGGACTTACCGTGAAAGGCGATCCCGTGATGCTGCGGCGCGCATTGGCCAACCTTGTGGATAACGCCCTGAAATTCACGCCGCGTGGAGGCGAGGTGTCAGTCACCGTCGCAAAGACCGGTGCGGAGATTGTCTTCACAGTGCGTGACAGTGGCCCAGGCATCGCGAAAGGGGATCTGCCGAAGATATGGGATCGCTTCTATCGCTCGGACCGGAGCCGTTCGACATACGGCATGGGTCTCGGGTTGAGTTTCGTCCAGGCAACCGTCAAGGCGCACGGCGGCCGGATCGAATGCGAGAGCAAGCCGGGAAGCGGCGCGACCTTCCGGATATTCCTCCCTGCCTGATGCCACAGGCTCGCCGCGGGTTTCAGCCTGCGGTCCGGCCCCTTAGCCACCCAACCGAGGCGATTGCCCATTTGAAAACGAAAAGGGGCGGACTTTCGTCCGCCCCTTCTCAAATGTGTTCCGCGAAGTTTACGCTTCGACGTCCACGCCCATCTGGCGCGCGGTGCCGGCGATGATCTTCATCGCGGCGGCGGTGTTGCGGGCGTTCAGGTCGGGCATCTTGCGCTTGGCGATTTCCTCGACCTGCTTCTTCGTGAGCTTGCCGACCTTGATCTTGTTCGGCTCCTTTGAGCCGCTCGCGAGGTTCAGCGCTTTCTTGATCATCGAGCTGGCCGGGGGCTGCTTGGTGATGAAGGTGAAGCTCTTGTCCTTATAAACAGTAATGACGACCGGGAGGATGTCCCCGGACTGCTTGGCCGTGCGTGCATTGAACTCCTTGCAGAAAGCCATGATGTTCACGCCCTGCTGGCCGAGTGCGGGGCCGACCGGCGGTGCGGGGTTGGCCGCGCCTGCGGGGATTTGGAGTTTGATGGATCCGACGATTTCTTTTGCCATGGTGAGTGTTGGTTTTGGTGGGCGTGAGAGGAGGCTTCAGCGCCCGGATTGGGTGTTCAGTGCGTAAAAATTATGCGTTGCGTTCGACCTGCCAGTATTCGAGGTCCACGGGAGTCTCGCGTCCGAAGATGCTGACGCTGACGCGCAGCTTGCCGCGTTCGGGGTCTATTTCCTCGACGACGCCGGTCTGATTTTGGAACGGGCCGTCCGCGACCTTCACGATCTCGCCGACGGTGAACTCGACCTTTGGACGTGCCTTTTCCTCGCTGGCGCGGACTTGCGCGAGCATGGCGTCCACTTCCTTTTGCAGCATGGGGATCGGGCGATCCTTCGTGCCGGCGAAGCCGAGCACGCCCGTGGTGTCCTTGATGAAGTACCACGTCTTGTCCACGAGTTGCTTGTTTTCATCAATGAGCCACATGTTGATGAGGATGTAGCCGGGGAAGAATTTGCGGGTGGTCTCGGTCTTCTTGCCGCGCTTCACCTCGGAGACGCGCTCCGTGGGCAGCAGCACCTCATACACGAAGTCGGACATCTCCTCGGTCTTCACGCGTTTCGAGAGGTTGTCGTGGATCTTTTTCTCCTGTCCGGAGAGGACGTGGACGACGAACCACTGCTTGCGTTTTTGTTCTTCGGTCATGGGTAAAATTTAGAAAAGAATCCGGCTGACCTGCATCAGCGCGAAATCAAAAATGGTGACGAATGCGGCGAGCAGCAGCATCGCGATGATGACGACGATGGTCGAATCAATGAGTTCCTTGTACTTGGCGCCAAAGGCTTTTTCCTTCGGGTCCCAAGGCCACGTCGCCTTTTGGAGCTCGGTCTTTACCTCGCGGATGAAATTGGTGGTTTTTGCGAACATGGGCTTTGGCTGTGGCTAATCTGCGGGGGTGGCACGGGAGGAGGGACTCGAACCCCCAACAGGCGGTTTTGGAGACCGCTACTCTACCAGTTGAGTTACTCCCGTACTTTTTCAGCCGAAAGCGCGGAGTGGAGGGACTCTCCACTCCGCGCGTGAATCGGCAAATGGTTTGTTTAGGCGACGATGTCGGTGACGCGGCCTGCGCCGACGGTCTTGCCGCCTTCGCGGATGGCGAAGCGCATCGTCTTTTCCATCGCCACGGGGCAGATGAGTTCGACTTCGATGCTCACGTTGTCGCCGGGCATCACCATTTCCACGCCGGCCGGCAGCGAGACCGAGCCGGTCACGTCCGTGGTGCGGAAGTAGAATTGCGGGCGGTAGTTCGAGAAGAACGGCGTGTGACGGCCACCCTCGTCTTTGCTCAGGACGTAGATTTCTGCCTTGAACTTCTTGTGCGGCTTCACGGAGCCGACCTTTGCGAGCACCTGGCCGCGCTCGACGTCGGTCTTCTTGATGCCGCGGAGCAGGACGCCCACGTTGTCACCGGCGCGCGCCTCGTCGAGGAGCTTGCGGAACATTTCGATGTCCGTGACGGTCGTCTTCTGCGTGTCGCGGATGCCGATGATTTCGATTTCCTCCATCTTCTTGAGGATGCCGCGCTCGACACGACCGGTCACGACCGTGCCGCGACCTTCGATGTTGAACACGTCTTCGACGGGCATGAGGAAGGGCTGATCGATCGGGCGCTCGGGGAGCGGGATGAATGCGTCCACCGCTTCGAGCAGTTCGCCGACGCAGGCTGCGTCGGGGTGCTTCGCGTCGCCGCAAGCGAGGGCCTTCGAGGCCGAGCCCTTGACGACCGGCGTCTTGTCGCCGGGGAATTCATACTTCGTGAGCAGGTCGCGGATTTCCATCTCGACGAGTTCGAGGAGATCCTTGTCCTCGACGAGGTCCACCTTGTTCAGGAAGACGACGATCTCAGGCACACCGACCTGGCGGGCGAGAAGGATATGCTCGCGGGTCTGCGGCATCGGGCCGTCTGCGGCGGAGACGACGAGGATCGCGCCGTCCATCTGCGCGGCGCCGGTGATCATGTTCTTCACATAATCGGCGTGTCCGGGGCAGTCCACGTGGGCGTAGTGGCGGTTCTCGCTGCTGTACTCGACGTGCGAGACGGCGATGGTGACGGTCTTTGTGTCATCACGGACGGTGCCGCCCTTGGTGATGTCGGCGTAGCTGATCGGCGTCGCGAGGCCCTTGAGGGACTGGACGTGGACGATGGCGGCAGTCGTCGTGGACTTGCCGTGGTCAACGTGGCCGATTGTGCCGACGTTCATGTGTGGTTTCTCGCGTTTGAATGCTTCCTTGGCCATGGTGGTTAGGTGTGGATGGTTGGTTTGTTGTTGTGAGTTTTTGGAATGGGTGCCTGCCGGAGACATGGAGCCTCAGATCGGGATCGAACCGATGACCTCGTCCTTACCAAGGACGTGCTCTACCGACTGAGCTACTGAGGCAATATGCAAAGAACAGGGTACGGCTTTTGGGGCCGATCCGCCTTGGAAAAAAGAGCGAAAAACCCCCGCCCCGAACTGGCGTTTGCACACCGGACCGAGCAGGGTGGATTTCGTCTCACTTCTCCAAAAGGCGGGCGCGCACACTAGCAACCAGCCCCGATGTGTCAAAACGAAATTCACGCTTTTTTGCGCGCAATCTTTCACGCCATCGCATACGCGTCCTCCGCCATGAGCAAAGTCCCTCTTTTCTTCCTCGCCGCAGCCGCAGCCGGTGGCGCGGCATTTTCATTCGTGCAGTGGAACGCGCGCTCCGCCGCAGATGCCGCCGCTGCGGAACGCGAGCGTCGCATCGCTGCGCTGGAGCAGTCCGCACGCGCCGCGCTCGACGCCGCGAAAAAATCGCAGGACGCACTCGCCATCGAAAAGGAAAACGTGGCGCGGCTCACGAAGGAGCGCGACGAGGCGCTCGCAAAATCCAAACAGATCGCAGCGTTCGCGCCCGGCACGCCCGCTGCGGCGGGCGATGCGAAGCCGCAGGCTGACTTCCGCAGCATGCTCGGCGGATTCGCAAAGGCCTTCGACGATCCCGAGCAGCGCAAGGCGATGAAGGGCATGCAGGAGCAGATGATCGGCGGCGCGTATGCGAAACTTTTCAAGGACCTCGGCCTCAGCGAAGCCGACTCCAAGCTGGTGACCGAACTCCTCGGCGAGCGCAATTTCCTCGCGATGGACAAGGGCCGGAAACTCCTCACCGGCAAGGCCGACGACGCCGCCGTCGCCGAACTCCGCAAGGAAATCGAGACGACCAAGAACGACTACAACGCAAAAGTGAAGGCCGTGCTCGGCGAGGAAAAATCCTCGAAGCTCAACGCCTACGAGCAGACTGTCGGCGACCGCCGCTCGCTCGATTTCATGGCGCGCGACTTCGACCGCAAGGGCTACGCGCTCGACGATTCGCAAAAGGAACGCCTCACCACCATCATGACCGCAGAGCGGATGAAGAATCCCTCGACCGAAATCCCCGACCTCGGCGGCGGCCCCGGCATGGCGATGCTCATGTCCGATTCCGAAGCCAAAGTGAAACAGCAGCAGGAGGAGGCGTACCAGCAGCGAGTGCTCGCCCGCGCCACGGAAGCCGGCCTCACGCCAGACCAGGTGAACGCGCTCGCCGAATCGCAGAAACGCCAGAACGAACGCCGCGTATTCGGCCGCACGATGGGACGCGCGTTTCTCCTGCCGAGGTAGGCGGGCGCTCCCGCAGAGAAGCGCGCTTGCGAAAAGGAGCGGCGGTTTGCAACCGCCGGGCGAGGTATCACGCGTCTCGCAATCTCGGAAATTTGGAAAGGTCGTCCGCATTTCCCGCCCACCCCGCCGTGCGCTCCCGCCAAAACCGCCCGGCGGTTGCAAACCGCCGCTCCTTGCGCGCGCCGCGCCTTTGCGCCCCCTGCCCACATTTTCCGACGCTCAGTGTTTGCCATGCGCGCCTCCATATTGTCCCCTCCTGCGCACTCCCCATGCGCCTGGATGATCTCCGCTACCTCGATCCTCGCTCGGAGATCGTGCGCACGGAAAACCGCCTCCCGCACTGGCAGCAGCCGGGCGTCCCCTGCTTCATCACCTTCCATCTTGCAGACGCCGTCCCCATCCACCTCCTGCGCGGATGGAAAATGGAACGCGATGCGTGGCTGCGGCACCACCCCGAGCCTTGGACGCCGGAGATCGAGCAGGAATATCACCGGCGCTTCCCAGGGCAAATCGAGCGATGGCTCGATGCGGGCCACGGCTCCAGCGCACTGCGCGATCCCCGCTGCTCGCAAATCGTAGGCGGTGCGCTCGGCTTCTTCGAGGGAACGCGCAGCACGCAGCTCTCGTGGATCGTCATGCCGAATCACGTCCATACACTTTTCGTCCTCCACGAGTCGTGGACGCTTGAGGAAATCCTCCACTCGTGGAAACGCCACTCATCGCGGCAAATCAACCTCCTGCGGCACAGCACAGGCACGCTGTGGCAGAAAGATTATTTCGACCGGCTGATCCGCGACCGCGATCACCTGATCAATTGCGTCCGCTACATCCGCCGCAACCCGGTCAAGGCACGGCTGCACCCATCGGAATATCTGCTCTGGGAAAGCGAACTCGCGCGCTCTATCGAGTGACACCCAAGGATCGCACTTGCGCAATGGAGCGGCGGTTTGCAACCGCCGGGCGAGGTGTCACGCGTCTCGCAATCTCCGAAATTTGGAAAGGTCGTCCGCATTTCCCCTCCCCCCCCCCGGGCTCCCACCACCCGCCCGGCGGTTGCAAACCGCCGCTCCTTGCACGCGCCCCCCGCGCCTACTTCCCCCCGCCCTGCCGCTGCTTCGCCGCCTCG
>BJFP01000162.1 GCA_014189875.1 Verrucomicrobiota bacterium
TCCACGAAAACCTCACGCTCGAAGGCCTGCGGCTGATCGGGTGCATGAACCCGTAGCCGCGCTTGCGAAAGCGCGGGCGCACTTGACATCCGAGCAAGAGACCCGCCCGCGCTTTCACAAGCGTGCCCACGGGGCTTGCTTCCCCGCTGCCGCTGCTAGCGCGGTTCAAGCAAAAGTGTAGTGAACCTATTTCAGAGGGATTGGGGGGCGGGGCAAATTCAATTCGCCGTCCCCTACCCCCTATCTCAGCCAATCAAAGCCCGATCCCGCGTGGCTCTTTCTCAATTCTCGGAGAAAGCCAGATTCCAAGCCATCCGGGTTTTCCAGAGGGCTTCTTCAAGTGTGCCACCCTTTGAGCGTGAGCTTGGCGTTGAGAGCGCAACGGACACCCTCAATCATCCGCCTACTTCTCATAGACGTCCAATTGCCTGATGCCCTTAGCCTGCACGAGCAGTCTTACCGCCGTGGTGGCCACGGGATCAATCTTCCTGGCGCAAATGCTGCCGAACACCTCGCCCTTATAGACCGTCTTCCAGTTTCCGTCCGTTTGCTTCACCTGGAACTCATAGGGCTTGCTCTGGCCGCGGAGGTAACCGGGATTATCAATCGTGAACTCAAAGCGCTGAACCGACCTTTGGCCGCCCAGATCCACCTCGGCTACGAGGCGGCCTACAGCGTCAGCTTCACGGGAACACGGCCGGCCCAAAGTCAACGACCCGACCGAGGGAAGCGCCATGGCGATCTCCTCCACCGAAGCGTCGAACTCTAGCTTGACGATCGTGTCCAGGGGATCCGGAGTCCCAGTCAGCAGCCATCCTCCCTCGACCTGCTTGACCTCGATGTTTCCGGTGACGGACTGGGCAGAAACCAGCTTACGGGGAATCTCCGGCAGCCTTACTCCTTCCTTGGGCCAATTAAGAACGTGAACGTACGCGACCCGGTCCGAGAAGAGGCTGTTGGGCCAGGGGCCGGCTTTGAGACCCTGGATGGTATGGCCGAACTTCTCGATCCACGAGCTTGTGGCCTTGCCGGGTATTGGCTGGGCATCAAGCATCGGCGGCAGCCCGAACAGGTAGTTATGGTCGGCTAGTGCGACCTCCACCAGCGTTCTGATCCGCTGCGCTGGCGTAGTCATGTCAACGATGTCGCTGCGGCGGGCCTCGGGGGTGACCTTGAGTGACTGGACCTTCCCGTCGCGAAACACGCACTCCACTGTGGTATTGTCGGCGGCAGAGAGTTTGAACGCGCCGTCCCAATCTTCGGGCCAGGCCGGCAATAGAAAGATCCTCCGTCCGTCGCTTTGGAGCAACATGCTTTGCAAAGCGTTGGCCGAAGCCGCCCCGTGATCGTTGTCAGGAGTGCCGTCCGTCTTGGTCTCCCAGAACGCCGGGAACCGCGCCCGAGGCCGTTTAGGATAAGGTGCATTGGGGTCAAAGTTGTCGCGGTAATCGATAAACTGGTCGTGGAAATTGATGCTCGTCAGCCGGGCAGCTTCGCGAGGCAGTCCCAAGTAGGCCGCCTGCACTGGCGACATCTGCCACCCGCCGGTCTCCATGCTGCGGGTGTCTTTGCTGCCGTCCAGGCTGACGATGCGCAGGTGGAACGATTGCCGCGCAACGCTCAGCAGTTGGGGCTGGGCGAGAGACACCTGGCGGAACGGATAAACCGCATATAGCTCGGGGTGTTCGCCGGAGTCGGCGCCGCCCTCCATGCCCCCGGGAGCGTATTTGTCGCCGACGGCCAAGAGATCCAATCCGCGCACCTTGCGTAACGCGACGCCGGGCATTGCCTTCAACATGGCGGTCCAGCGTCGCTGCCGTGCCTCGTCAACGTCGAACGACAGCAACTTCGTGAGCACGTACTTGATGCCACTGATCTCGGTCGCCGGATTGGTCACCGGTTGAAAGGTCTCGGCGGCACCCACATCCTCCATCTGTAGAATGCCGTTGCCGTCACGCTTCGGATAATGGATCTCATAGAATTTCAAGAACTCGTCGGCACAGGGCAACAATACGTTCTCCAAGAACGCGCGGTCCCGCGTGTGCTCGTAGTACTCACACATGATGGCGGGCGTTTCAACGGTTGCAAGGAAGTGATGGCGCAAGTGCTTCATGCCGGGCGGATTGATTTTCCCGATGTTCAGCAACGCACTGGCTTCAAAGATAAAAGCCCCGTCATGGCCGAAGATTTTCTTGCAGTGGTCCTTGCAAATATCCAGACTGTCGCGCACGTACTGCGCTCCAGGACGTAGCGTGTCGTAGTCGCCGCGGGAAGCCATCGACCAATAGGGAAAACGCAGGTTCTGCCACATGAACCAGCAGCATTCCTGCCAGTAGCGGAAGTCGGGCGAAATCGGGCTTTCACTAATGCGATTGTACCCACCCATCACTCCTGCCGGCATGTCCATGGTAAAGAGTGAGCCATTCGCGTTGGGTGGTACTGCTCCGCGGCTGGCACATGCTTCGGAAAAGCGTTCCAAGGCGTACCGCTGGCTGATCTGGAAAACGTTCTTTTCAGCATCGATTTCCTTGTGCCCTTCATATGCTTTGGAGCCTTGGGGGAATTGCGTGAAACGGCATTGATCGAGATTAAAGGTTCCCTTGCGGGCCGAAGTCACGTGTACATAACTTCGGTTCCAGAACGACTTCCAGTAGGCGCAGTGAGCTTTCCAATCCGAGGGAGACGGTTTGGTCGCCTCGCTCAACCAATCTCTAAGGTTGTCCGGTTGCGTCGAAATGACTTTCACTGAGTAGTCGAATGCCGTTGCTTTTTCGCGCAGACGAAGCGAAGTCCGGAGTTCGCCGAATTGGAAAATTTCACGCACGAAGCCTTTGCCCTGCAAAAAACAGCCTGAAGTGCGGTGCAACAGCGGGTCCTTAGTCTTGGCCACCATCTCCGGGGTGTTTTGGATCCGGAAGTTCTCAGCCCACCAATCAGACGATAAGTTGCGGTAACACCAGGCCAGACGGTCTTCCTTGTCGTTGAACAACAAGCCGACAGTTCCCTGCTTGGGCAAGGGAGCCGTTGCCGGAAGCAGAGGGCGAAGGGGCTCCACCGTAATGATTGCGGTGCGCGGAGTTTGGCTCTTAGCCTCCACTCGGATGACAGGGTGATTTGCGTCAACCCACACACGCAATTGCACGTCTCCTGCTTCCACCAGGATGGAGGCGTCGAGCAGGCTCAACGTTTGTCGGAATTTTGTTTCGAGCGGGAGCGGGGGCTCCATTCTCATTCGAACACGGCCCAGTTTTGGGCCGATTTGCTTGGAGTCCAAGGCATCCACCTTGGCAATGTAGAAGAGCAGATGGCCGTTTTTTTCGACCCAGACGTTGAGTCCGATGTCGCCGTTGCCCAGGGGCATTGACCCGAAGGAATTTTCGCTGGGGCTATCCCAAACGATATTGTATTTCTCCACGTCCGGGCCAATGGAGGCGGCGACGTCTTCGGCTCCGGCACGGTGGATGCAGGCCGATTGCACCAACATGCAGAACGCAAGAACCGGCCACAATTTGAGAGTGCTCATGGTCCTACTCCTTTCGGCGCCGTTCGCACGCCACGCCACTTGTGTGACCAAAGCCGTTCGGGATCGGCGAGTCCGGCGAAGAGCCGGTCCGACAGCCGCGCGCGGGGCAGTTCGAAGCTGGTGATGCTGTTGGGCTGGAAAAATCCCGGCGCGTCAACCGCTCCGCGCAGCCGTTCGAGGTTGAATGACGAGTAGTGAGTGCACCTCACTCCGGAACCCACGGCATCAGCCTGTGGCCAGTCCGCGGGCAGCGCTGTCGAACCAAGGCCGTGTGTGCCCTTGAAACGCAGACCTGGCGCGCACGCTGTGACCGTCCGTTCGCACTGCGGGTCGCCCTTGAATGCATCCCAATCAACCCCGCCGAAGCCGCCGACGCCCCAGTAGGAATGGCCGAGTTCTTCGGGGACCGGTTCGCGCGGACCGCGCACTGCCTTCTCGAGTTCCAGTTCCGTCATCGGACGCAGGCCGGCCCATGCGGCGAACGTGGCTCCATCGGCCCAGGATAGACCGAAGCAGCCAGGCCCGCCGCGATGTCGTCCCGGCGTGCTGGTGTAGCCGCCCTTGGGGTCCTTCAAGACGCGACCATTCACCCCGGAGTAAACAACGTGGTTGAGGACGCACCGCTCGAATCCGGCATACCGCTCTTCCGCCAGTTTCGGGTCGAGCGTATTCAAAAAGTCGGCATACTGGGCCGGGCTGATTTGGAATTTCATGCAATAGAAGTGGGCGTAGCCGTCGGGATACGCGGCAGGAATTTCACCCCCATCGACGAGCGGGCCGCCGTGGTTCCCGGCCCAAAGCTGCCCTTGCTTTTTTCCGGTCGCGATCGGGCCGGGGCCTGTGACGCGGTAGGGCTTGCTCTTGTCCGTGCCATCGGTGTGCTGGTGAAAGCTGCCCACCTCCGGGCCGCCGGCGCCAAGAGAGAACGGACCCTCGGGCACGTAAACCATCTGGACGGCGATCGCGCGGATGCTGCCTTTGCTATCGGCTGCGATGCCTTTGAGGGCGTTGGCGTCGCAGACCACGGTGACGCGGCTGGCATCCAGCGGTCCGCTGCCGTGGGCGGCGCGGCGGATGAACGCGCCGGTGAAGCCATCCGGGCCATCCGGCACGATGATATCCACCTTCGTGCCACCGTCGGCCTGGCCGTATCCGGTCGGGTTCACGACCCGGTCAGCGACCAGTTTCACATGCTGCCATGCGGCGGGGTCGCCGGACCGTGCCTTGAAGAATACCCAGGCGGCGTCGTGATTGTGCTCGGAGCGCCAGGATTCCTTCCATGATACATCGAACGAGATCGTTGCGGTTTTTGCGTCCCGCGGTGTCACCGTGACGCTCCCGAGCACTACCGCGTGGTTATCCCAACCGCTCGACGGAGGCCGCACTACCGTCCCGCCTTTGTCCGAGAAAGGCGTCGCGACGACTCTTTCCTGCGGCTTCAATTCGAATGGGACGATTTTTGCCGTGCGGACGCCTCGGAAACCGACCTGCTGGTTGGAATGACGATTTCGAGCCGGCAGAAGAGGTGCGGTTGCATTGATGGCTTCGCGATCCGACGTTCGCAGATCCGCAGACCTTCCGCGCATGCTGCCTCCGCGCGCGCCGAATCCCCATCCCCAATCCTCCGGGGTCCTCAGATTCTCTCCTTTGCCGACCGTTGCGAATGGGGCGGGCCATGCGCCGTGCGTGCCGGCGAACCGACGGCCGGCGATGTTGCCAACCGTCACGACCCGCTCACTGAGGTTGCCGCTCAACTCCATGATTCCCCAGTAGGAGGCACCCGCGACGACACGGTCGCTCTCTGGCGTGGCGAAGATGCCCCCGCGCGGGTTCTGATTCAGGGCGTCAGCAGGAGCGCCACCCTTGGCATCTTTGCGAACCGCGCCGCTCCAAACGGCGTTGCCGCGGGTGGCATCGGGGCCATTCGCTCCCATCCAAGAAATGCCTTCGTCGGAACCGCCGGCATTGGTGACCGCGTAGCCGTCATGTGGGCCAGCAGCATTTTTGCTGGTGTTGGAACCAGCAATCGCCGCCGTCCCCCAGGTAAATTCGCCCGCCACCGGCCGCAATGGTCCGCGGGCTGATTTCTCGAATTCGAGTTCCGTCATCGGCCGCAGGCCGGCCCAAGTGGCGTAGCGTGTATGTTCATACCTCACCAGCCCGGAACAAGGCCTGTGGGGAGTCGCCGTCGTGTAAATCGCAGATGCGCCTGGCTTATCGGGCGTCCCACCCTTGATTCCGTTGTGGGTGATGTCTTTTTCCGTGAACGGAAGGATCTGGCCCGGCTTGCCATTATGCCCGAGATTTGCTGGAAGCTGGTCGGCGGAGGGAAGTGTATTGA
This sequence comes from Verrucomicrobiota bacterium, assembly GCA_014189875.1. Taxonomy (GTDB): domain Bacteria; phylum Verrucomicrobiota; class Verrucomicrobiia; order Chthoniobacterales; family Chthoniobacteraceae; genus SXWH01. Next base: position 5,865 of record BJFP01000162.1, read on the forward strand.
GGTAGTCCACAAACTGCCCCTCGGTGAGTTCAAGCCGCATGCAATAAAACGCGGCGTATCCCTTTGGGAAACGGGCCGACAGCGTCTTCAGGATGCCGCTCGCGAAGTCATCGGTCCGGAGCATGATCCCGATGCCGTCACGGGCGCCAAGGTTCTTCGGGCTCTCGCCGCCGAGCGCGATCGCGTCCTCGCTCTCGACACGGAAGGGCGCGGCGGTGTCACCGGCGGAGAACTGCGCGGCGACCTCGGTGGTCGAGCCATCGCCGAGCCAGTAGGCGCACTCGGGCACAAAGACCATCTGGATGGCAAACACCTTCACCTCGGCAGCCCCGGGGTCAGTCACGCCGTCCGCCTCGTTCAGCCACCGCAATGTCACGCCCTTCCAGTCGTTCGGACCGCTGCCGGCCGTCGCCCGAAAGGCGAAAACGCCGGCCCCTTTCGTGCCGTCATCCGTCAACCCCACATCGAGCTTCGCCGCCGCGGGTGCGACATGGTCCGCCGCCTTCGCCGAGAGCGTCGCGTGCGACCATCCGTCGGCACCAGCCTTGCGGAACTTGGCGAAGACCCATGCCGCGTCCCAACTCTCCAGATTCAGCGTTCCCTTGCCCCCGTGTGCCTGCTCGGGCACCTGCCATGCCGCCCGCCAGGAATGATCCCACGCAAGGTCAAACGTGATGGCGCTCTGCCCGGCCGGACCCGCGGCCTTCCTGATATTTGCGATGCGAACCGGGTCGGCCTTGCCGGTGCCGCGGAAGCGGGCGGCGGCGGGGTCGGCCGCCCTTGTGCTGTGTTCAAACGCCAGCAGCAGGCTCAGGGCGAACGCAAGGGGGGCGAGCCATCCCGATGGGCGGTGGTTCATTTTGTTGATTTTGTTCATAGTCATATCTTCTGATTAAAAGTCACTCCGTTCGCCGACGTTCTGTACCACGGTGGCAAGATCGATATTCGCCGTCAGCACTTCCTCAGTCTGCGGGGCGGCCTTGAGCAGCAGCTTGCCATTCGGAGCTACCAGGTAACTCGTCAGCTCTTGCGGAGCAGCGGCATTATTGACGCTGCAAACGTACATGGCGTGTTCCAAGGCCCGCGTAATCACCACATGCTCCCAAATCGCGTCGTGCGGCTTGATGGCGTTGTTCAGGTGAATCACCATCTTGACACCAGCCTGTCTAAGCTGTGCCCACTGGCTGGGAAACAGCAGTTCACGGCAGAGCTGGATCCCGACACGGACGCCATTGATGTGAAAAACGGGCACGAAGGGACCGGGCCGAAAGTGCCTCGCGTCCAAGGCCGAGAGCTGAATCTTTGCGTAGGTCTCCGCGGGCCCTGTCGGACTCAGCACGACCGCCGCGTTCTCCCATTTACCCTGGGACTGCCGAGCAGTTCCCAGGACACAAAAGCAACCGCGCGCGCGGACGAGATCATGAATCTCACCGACCGCCGCCTCGATTTCGGCGGCGTTCAGGCGGCTGGTGTAGGCGGGGTCGTCGGGGAAGTAGCCGCTCAAGCTCGCTTCTGGAAACACCACCCATTCGTCCGCCTGCACGCCGGCCATGACACGCCGGATCTTTGCGAAATTCACAGCCAGATCGTTTTCGACGACAAGTTGAGCGAGATGTATCTTCATGTTGTTTCCTCCTATTTTTTCGCAAGCCATGTGTCCAGCCATGTGAAGGCTTCCGCTTGCATCTTGAGATCAAACCGGTGCGTGCCGGGGTAAAATGCCGATTGATAATGTGATTCTACGCCCGCTTTCTTATAAACGTCCGAGAGCATGCGATCGGCCCTTTTCATCTCGGGCATCGTGTAGAGCTGGTCGTGCTCGGCATTTTGCACCAAGGTCGGCAGCGGCACCCGCAGGCCGAGTATTTCGGGATAGTCCAAGTCGCGGGGAAGACCCGGCGGATAAATCATCCAAGTGTGCGTGTAGCTCTTGTTGAGGCAGAAGTCCCTCCATGTGGTCATCATCCCGACGCAGCAGGCGGCGGCGATGCGGTCGTCCAGCCCGGCCAGATAGAGCGTGCGCAATCCGCCGCTGGAGAGCCCGCAGCACCCGACATGACTGGCATCGACATCATCGCGTGAGCACAGGTAATCGAGGGCCCTCTGGTCTTCGCCAACCACGACACCCGGCACCGTGGTGCCGGCGCACAGCAGACTCTTCGCGACGACGTGCTCGTGCTGCGCGGCCCAGCGGTTGTAGGCGACGATGTCATTCGCATTCTCCGGGTTTCCTTCCACCAGCAAGCCGCTCAATATCCGGGGAACATGCGGCAAACGGACCCTCCGGCTGCCAAAAAGAAAGGCGTCAGGCGCGAGAACCGCATAACCGCGACGGGCCATCTCATTCGCCCACCACACACCGCCATAGTTATCGTCCACATGTTGCCGGATGAGCGGATCTACTTCGCTGCTCGAACGGCTGATCTTCCGGTGTCCGAAATACTTCTTCCCGGAGTGATCGTGCAAAGCGAGGATTGCCGGCAGCCTGCCCTTCGCACCCGCGGGCTTGAGGAACATCGCCTCAGTTGGCGGACCGTAAGGCAACTGCCACCGCAAGTGCTCGATGCTCAGGCCATCGAATTCCACCCGGTTCATCACCTCGGCCTTCGGGATTCCACCCGAGTCGGGCATGGCCATGCAGTCCAGCAGCCTTGCCCTCGCCTTCTCCCGCCACGCGCCGATTCCAGCCCGGCTGAATTCGTCGCGAAGGAACGAGAGTTTCGCGGGCCCATCCCCCAGCATCTTCTTCGCCCAAGGTCCGTACTCCCCGAGCATGTTCTCGGGCACGACGGCCTGGGGCAACCCCTGCTGTTCCGCGGCCTGTGCCGTCGATTCCGTCAGCACCGGGTGAAGGGCGGCAGACCCGGCGCCAAGCATCAGGCTCTTAAGAAACAATCGTCGGTGAGAGTCATACATAATCTGAACCTTGGCTAGACCTACTGACGATCAAAAGAGTTTGTACTGAGACTCACTTTGCCACGCCCGCGTGTGGGTAATTAGATACCGTCTCCCACGCGATCCGCTGGAGTATCGCATGCTGCTCGTCAGTCAGTTCCTTGAACCGCGAAATCTTCAAACCAACAGGCGACGTGCGATAGATCGCGGCGAAATGGCAATAGCCGCTGAGGGCCATGACATGCACGCCCGCGTGCGGCATCGCGTCGTTCCAGAGGTCGGATTGCTTTGTCACTCCGGGATACTTGCCTTCCAGAACCATTGCCCGGAGTTTCAGCGTGGCATCGCCCACCGGCACGAGAAAGACCACTCGTTTACCGAACTTCTCGTTCAGCTTGTCCACAATGGCCTCAACACCTTTGCGTGTCTTGTCGAGCGCAGCTTGGACATCCGCGAGTTTGGAGTCGTTGTAGTCGGCCGTGGTCTTGATGTCCTTGGCCCGACCATCGCCGACCAGCCAGGCCGCGTGGTAGTATGCCCGAAAGTTCGGATTAGCCTTCAGCCCCATTCCGACGATCTTCTCCGCGGCGGCATCGCCGCCCCACGGCACTTCCATCCACCAATGCCCGCCCTGGACGTCGACAGCGCCCCCGCCCGCCC
>BJFP01000163.1 GCA_014189875.1 Verrucomicrobiota bacterium
TCCCTCCCGGCCAGCGGATGGGAATTCTCACCCAACCAAGCTGGTTGGTTGCGATGTCCAGCAACTTCGATAACCACGCCATACACCGAGGCCGCTGGATTCGGGAGCGAATGCTGGGAGGGCGGGTGCCCGAGGTGCCCATCACCGTAAACGCGATGCTCCCCGAGGAACCGCACAATGGGCTGCGGGAACGAATGAGAGTGACCCGCGAGGAGTATTGCTGGAAGTGCCACAAGTCGATGGATCCGCTGGGGTTGGTGTTTGAGCAGTACGATCACATTGGCCGATTTAGGGTGAAGGAGATCGTCACTGACAAAGAAAAGACCGATGTCGAAAAACGGCGGGACCCAAACTCTCTCGATGTCTTGAAGATCGTGCCATTCGACGCGACTGGCGCCATCACGGACAGCGGCGATCCGAAGCTGGATGGACCTGTGAACGGGCCGTTCGAGTTCATCGAGAAGGTGGCCGAATCAGAACGTGTCGAGCAGGTGTTCGTACGGCACGTCTTCCGCTTTTTCCTCGGCCGCAACGAGACGCTCGCCGACGGACCGGTGCTCGTGGCCGCGCACAAGGCTTATCGGAAAAGCGGCGGCAGTTTCAAGGCGCTGCTCGCGTCGCTCCTGACTTCAGATGCCTTCCTTTACCGAACCGCTCCCGTCCTTGCAAAAAATTCCCCGTGAATACTTCCGCGTGGCGGCACCCGCTTGGCACTGCTACGAGGCCGGCAGGTGCCTACCACTCCCCGCCGCCAGTCCGCCCTGACGCTTTCCGGTGCGGCGGGCGCGAATGCAATTTCCTGGCCGCGATGCTGAAAACGATCGTCGGGATGTGTCTGCTCGTGTTCGCTGCGGCCGGAGGAGCCCGGGCCGCGGATGAGCCCGCCGAGACACTGACCAAGTTGACGGTGGAGCGCGCGCGGGAACTGGCCGCGATCAAGGGGGATCTGCAGCTTAAAGTTGCCAGCCTCTCCTCGGAGGCGGCCGCAGAACTTGCCAAGCTCGATGGCCGGCTCTTTCTCAACGGCCTGAAGGAGCTTCCTCTCGACGTGGCCCGGGCACTGGTTCCCTTCAAGAACCACATGAGCCTCGGTGGATTGACGTCGCTCCCCGAGGAATTGGCAGCCGTCCTCGGATCGCGGGCAATCGGCAACACGCACTTGAATGGCTTACGGACGGTAGATCCGGCCTCAGCCAGCAAGTTCGACTCGCATCGAGGGTCGCTGTATTTCGACGGTGTCAAGTCGATGTCCGACGAGACCGCTGCAGCCTTTGAATCCTATCGTGGATCTTCCCTAGTTTTGACGAACCTGACCGACATCTCTGACAAGGGGGTGATCTCGTTGGCAAGGCACAAGGGGGATGTGCTCGTGCTCGGCATCACCACGCTCTCACCCGAAGCGGCAGCCGTCCTCGGGCAGCGCAAAGGAAAAATCAAGCTTCGCAGCCTGACTTCCCTCTCCGATGAGGCGGCTAAGAACCTGGTTCAACACGACGCCGACCTGACTCTTACCGGGATCACCGAGATTTCGGCGGAGGCAGCCGAACTCTTGCGTTCCAAAAAAAAGGTCGATCTGCCGAAAAAGTTTCACCCGGCCGCCGCGTCGAAGGGGACGAACTAAGGAACCGCTGATTTAATCGGCATCCAGAAATCCCGACCTAATTTCGACCATCAAAACACCTTCCGGCGAAATCAAAAACCGTTTCTGCGCCATCCTGAAGCGTCGAGGGGAACAAGGGACAGATTAATTGATCACACCATCGGCGCGGGCTCCGCCAAGATCGCGGGGTGCTTAGTGCGCGACGAGGGACGCAATTTTTCCAGGGCGAGATAGATGACGGGCGTGGTGAGGAGCGTCAGGATCTGCGACACGACGAGCCCGCCGATGACCGCGATACCGAGCGGCTGGCGGAGTTCCGAGCCTGCGCCGTGGCCGATCGCGAGCGGGATCGCGCCGAAGAGCGCGGCGAGCGTGGTCATCATGATCGGGCGGAAGCGGATGATGCAGGCCTTGAAGATCGCGTCCTGCGGCGACATGCCCTCCGAGCGCTGCGCATCGAGCGCGAAATCAATCATCATGATCGCGTTCTTTTTCACGATGCCCATGAGCAGGATGATGCCGATGAAGGACACGAGCGAGAGGTCCTTGCCCGTGAGCATGAGCGCGAGCAGCGCACCCACACCCGCGCTCGGCAGCGTGGAGATGATCGTGAGCGGATGCAGGAGGCTTTCGTAAAGGATGCCGAGGACGATGTACACGGCGAAGAGCGCGGCCACGAGGAGCAGCGGCATGTTTTTTAGCGACGCCTGGAAGACCTGCGCGGTGCCCTGGAAGCTGCCGCGGATGCTCGCGGGCATCTTCAGTTCGCGCGTGGCGTCCTCGACGAGATCGGTCGCGCGGCCAAGCGACACGCCGGGCGTGAGATTGAACGAAATGGTGATCGCGGGAAACTGGCCCTGGTGGTTCACGGAGAGCGACGCATTGCGCGTCTCGAAGCGCGCCACGCTCGCGAGTGGAACCTGCGCACCTGTGATCGAGCGCACGTAGATTTTCTGCAATGCCGACGGTTCAAGCTGGTACGCGGGATCGGCTTCGAGGACGACGTGGTGCTGGTTGTAGCGCCGGTAGATCGTGGACACCTGCCGCTGGCCGAATGCGTCGTAGAGCGTGTTGTCAATCGCCGCGGGCGAGACGCCGAGACGCGCGGCGGCGTCGCGATCCACGACGACGCTGCTTTGCAGTCCGCGCATCTGCAAATTGCTGGAGACGTCCTTCAGTTCGGGGAGTTCGCCGAGCTTCTCCACAATCCTCGGCACCCAGCGTTGGAGTTCGGCAAGGTCGCCGCTTTGCAGCGCATACTGAAATTGCGCCCTGCTTTGCCGCGTGCCGACGCGCACGTCCTGCATCGCTTGCAAGATGAGCGAGATGCCCTGCACGCTTGCCGTCTTTTTGCGGATGCGCGCGATGATCTCGTCGCCTTTTGCGTTGCGCTCCTTCGGCGGCTTCAGCGCGATGAAAAGCCGCGCCGTGTTTACGCTCGAACTCCCGCCGCCGCCGCCAATGAAGGAGCCTACGGTCGCCACGGCCGGATCCTCGAGGACGATCTGCACGAGGCGGCGGTTCAGCTTTGCCATCGCGGGAAACGAGATGTCCTGCGCGGCCTCGGCGCTCCCGGAAAGCATCCCGGTCTCCTGCTGAGGGAAGAATCCCTTCGGCACGACGACGTACAGCCACACCGTGCCGACGACCGTAAGCAGCGCGACGAACATCGTGGCCGCGCGATGGCGCAACACCGCGTGCAGCGCGCGCTCGTAGATCAAGAGCATCCAGTTGAAAACGGCCTCGCTCGCGCGGAAAAAAATTCCCGGTTTGCCGTGTGCGGCCTCGGGCTTCAGCAGGCGCGAGCACATCATCGGCGTGAGCGTGAGCGAGATCACGGCGGACACGAGCACCGCGACGCTGAGCGTCACCGCGAATTCGTGGAAGAGCCGACCGACCAGCCCGCCCATGAAAAGCAGCGGGATGAAAACGGCGACGAGCGAGATGCTCATCGAGATCACCGTGAAGCCGATCTGCCTCGCTCCCTTAAGCCCCGCCGTCATCGCGCTGTCGCCCTTTTCCATGAAGCGGAACACATTTTCGATCACGATGATTGCGTCGTCCACGACGAAGCCGACGGAGATCGTCACGGCCATCAGCGAGAGGTTGTCCAGCGAGTAGCCGGCGAGATACATCACGCCGAAGGTCCCCGCGAGCGCGAGCGGCACCGTGACGCTCGCGATGAAGGTCGGCCAGAAGCGGCGGAGGAAAAGGAAGATGACCATCACCACGAGCGCGATACTGATCAGGAGGGAGAACTGCACGTCCTCGACGGACGCGCGGATCGTCGCCGTGCGGTCGCTGAGCAGTTCCAGCTTCATGCTCGGAGGCAGCCAGAGCTGCGCCTGCGGCATCGCCTCGCGGATGCGATCCACCGTTTCGATCACGTTCGCATCGGCCTGCTTGAAGATGACGAGCAGCACTGCGGGCTTCGTGCCGTGCCAGCCGCCGACCCGGTTGTTCTCCACGCCGTCCACGATCTTCGCGAGCGAACTGAGCAGGACCGGCGTCCCGTTTTTCTGGGTAAAGACGAGATCCTTGTATTCGTCCGCGCGCAGGAGTTGGTCGTTGCTGTAAATCGCGTACGACGCCTGGTCGCCGTCCACGCTGCCCTTCGCCTTGTTCACGTTGGCCTGCGCGAGAAATGCGCGCACGTCCTCGAAGCTCAATCCCGTCGAGGCGAGCGCGGCGGGGTTCACCTGCACGCGCACTGCGGACTTTGCGCCGCCGCTGATCATCACCTGGGCCACGCCTTCGAGCTGGCTCAGTCGCTGGCCGACGATCTCGTCCGCCGCCTCGAAGACCTCGCTCACGGGATTTGAATCCGAAGTCATCGCGAGCACCATGACGGGCGCATCCGCAGGGTTGGATTTTTTGTAAGTCGGCGGCGCGGGGAGATTCACCGGCAGATCGCTCGACGCGGCATTGATCGCCGCTTGCACGTCGCGCGCCGCAGCGTCCACCTTGCGCGTGAGGTCAAATTGCACGCTGATCGAAGTCCCGCCGAGCGTGCTGCTCGAAGTGATTTCGGTGACACCGGAAATCTGGCTGAGGTGGCGCTCCAGCGGCGCCGCGAGCGACGAGGCGACCGTCTCCGGATCCGCGCCGGGCAGGCTTGCGCTCACGGAGACCATCGCGAAGTCCACGCGCGGAATCGGCGCAACCGGCAGCAGATGGTACGCGACGATCCCGAGGATGAACAACCCGACCGCCAGCAGCGTCGTGGCGACCGGACGCCGGATGAATGGCTCGCAGACGTTCACGGCAAAGTGCTTTCGGCAGACGCCGCGGGTTCGGCGTCGGGCAAAGTTTTTTCCGCGCGACCGCGGCGCATCCAGCGCGAGAAACGGTCGAGGTAAAGGTAGATGACCGGCGTAGTGTAGAGCGTGAGAAATTGCGACACGAGCAGCCCGCCCACGATCGCGATGCCCATCGGCTTGCGCAGCTCGGAGCCGGTGCCGTTTTGCAGCGCGAGCGGCAGCGCGCCGAAAAGCGCGGCGAACGTGGTCATCATGATCGGGCGGAAGCGCAGCAGGCACGCCTGGTAGATGGATTTCTCCGGCGGCATCCCTTCGTTGCGCTCCGCATCGAGCGCAAAATCTATCATCATGATCGCATTCTTCTTCACGATGCCGATGAGCAGAATGATCCCGATCAGCGCGATGAGCGACATCTCGGTGCGGCACACGAGCAGCGCGAGCAGCGCGCCCACGCCCGCGCTCGGCAGCGACGACAGGATCGTGATCGGGTGGATGTAGCTTTCGTACAAAACGCCGAGGACGATGTAGATCACGATGATCGCCGCGAGGATGAGGAACGGCGCGCTTTTCAGCGACGAACGGAACTCCGCGGCGCTGCCTGAAAACGTCGTCGCGATCGTCTGGGGCAGGCCGATTTCCTCCTGCGCACGCTGGATCGCCGGCACTGCGTCGCCGAGCGATTTTCCCGGCGCGAGATTGAACGACAGCGTGACCGCTGGGAACTGGCCCTGATGGTTGATCGAGAGCGGCGCAGTGAGCGTATCGAGCTTTGCAAACGCGCTGAGCGGCACCGTCTGCCCGGTCGTCGAGCGCACGTAGATCTTCCGCAGCGCGTCGGGCGTGAGCTGGAAGTTCGGCTGCACTTCGAGGATCACGCGGTATTGGTTGAGCTGCGTGAAAATGATCGCGACCTGCCGCTGGCCGAATGCGTCGTAGAGCGTGTCGTCAATCGCCTGCGTGAGCACGTTGTACCGCGAGGCCTGCTCGCGGTCTATGTTCACGCGGAGCTGCAATCCGCCGGACTGCTGGTCGCTCGCGACATCGGCTAGCTCGGGCAGCGTGCGCAATTTTTCGAGGAGCACCGGCGCCCACTCGGCGAGGTCATGTTCGTCCGCATCCTGCAGCGTGTACTGGAACTGCGTGCGGCTCACGCGGCTGTCAATCTGCACGTCCTGCACGGCCTGCATGAAAAGCGAGATGCCCTCGACATCCCTCGTAGCAGCACGGAGACGCTCGATGATCTGCGTTGCGTTCAGCGCACGCTTGTCGCGCGGCTTCAGCGCGATGAGCAGGCGGCCCGTGTTCACCGTCGCGTTGATCGTGCCCGAGCCGACGACCGAAGTGACGCTGGCGACATCCGGTTCGCGCTGCACGATCTCCGAAATCACGCGCTGGCGCTCCTTCATTGCCTTGAACGAAATGGATTGCGCGGAGTCGGTGACGCCGACGATCAGCCCCGTGTCCTGCTGCGGAAGCAGGCCCTTTGGCACGATGACGTAGAGCACGACCGTGAGCGCGAGCGTCGCAAACGTCACCATGAGCGTGAAGAACTGATGCCGCATCACCCACTTCAGCCCGCTCTCGTACGCGCCGAGCATCGCGTCGAACATTCGCTCGGTCCAGCGGTAGAGTGCGCCGTGCTTTTCCTCGCGTTCGGGCTTCAGCAGCCGCGCGCACATCATCGGCGTGAGCGTAAGCGAGACGACGGCGGAGACTGCGACAGCGACACTGAGCGTGACGGCAAATTCGCGGAACAGCCGACCGACGATGCCGGTCATGAAAAGCAGCGGGATGAACACCGCGATGAGCGACACGCTGAGCGAGATGACGGTGAAGCCGATCTGCTTCGCGCCCTTGAGCGCGGCGTTCATCGGCGTCTCGCCCTTCTCGATGAAGCGCACGATGTTTTCGATCATCACGATCGCGTCGTCCACGACGAAGCCCGTCGCGATCGTCAGCGCCATGAGCGAGAGATTATCCAACGTGAAACCCGCGAGCTTCATCACGCCAAATGTGCCGATGATCGAGAGCGGCAGCGCGATTGCGGGAATCACCGTGGCCCAAAATTTTCGCAGAAAAAGGAAGATGACCATCACGACGAGCACGATCGTGATCAGCAGCGTGAACTGCACGTCATGCACCGACGCGCGGATCGTCGCCGTGCGGTCCGTGAGCACTTCGAGCTTCACACTGCGCGGTAGCGAGAGGCGCAGCGCGGGGAGCATCGCCTTGATGCGATCCGCGGTCTCGATGATGTTCGCGCCCGGCTGCCGCTGGATGTCGAGGATCACGGCGGGCTTCGAGCCGACCCATGCGGCGAGGCGGACGTTTTCGACACTGTCCACGACCTCGCCGAGATCGCCGAGGCGCACCGGTGCGCCGTTGCGGTAGGCGACGATGATCGCGCGGTACTCGGCCGCCGTGTTGAGTTGGTCATTCGCGCCGATCGCGTAGGACTGGCGCGGGCCGTCGAAGCTTCCTTTCGGCGCGTTCACGCTATTTTGCACGAGTGATGTGCGGATGTCCTCGAGCCCGAGCCCGAGCGAGGCGAGAGCCGCCGGGTTGATGCGCACGCGCACTGCGGGCTTCTGGTTTCCCTCGATGGTCACGAGTCCGACGCCGGTGACTTCGCTCAATTTCTGCGCGAGCACCGTGTCCGCATAGTCGTTCACTTTTTCCAACGGCAGCGAATCCGACGTGAGCGACAGCGTGAGGATCGCCGTGTCCGCGGGGTTGACTTTTGAATACACCGGCGGCCCCGGCATATCCTTCGGCAGCACGCCGCCCGCGGCATTCATCGCGGCCTGCACGTCCTGCGCGGCGGAATCAATGTCCCGATCGAGCGTGAACTGGAGCGTGATCTGCGCGTTGCCAAACGAGCTGATCGAATTCATCGAGGTGAGCCCGCTGATCTGGCCGAACTGTCGCTCAAGCGGAGTTGTCACCGACGACGCCATCACGTCCGGGCTCGCGCCGGGATAGCCCGCGGTGACCTGGATCGTGGGAAAATCCACCGGCGGCAGCGCGGAGACCGGCAGCAGCCAGTAGCCGAGCGCGCCCATGAGGATCACCGCGACCATGAGCAGCGCAGTGGCGACGGGCCGGCGGATGAAAATTTCGGAGACGTTCAAGCCTTGGTTGCGCAGTGCGCGCAGCGGTTATTTTTGCGAAATGCCCGGCTTGTGGCCGTCCGCGGGCGCGCCGCCCTTCGGCGCAGGTTCGGGAATTTTCACCTTCGAGCCGGGCTGCAATTTGTATTGCCCGTCCACGACTACTCGCTCGCCCGCTTGCAGGCCGTCCTCGATCAGCGCCTCGTCGCGCTCGATGCGCGTGACCGTGACCGGGCGCATCTCGACGGTGAGGTCGTCCTTGATCACAAACGCATACGCGCCGTTCGGCCCGCGCTGCACGACGGACGCCGGGACGACGATGCCCTGCTTGCGCACCGTGAGGAGCAGGCGCGCATTCGCAAACTGCCCCGGCCACAGTTGCAGATCGCGGTTTGGAAAAGTCGCCTTCAGCATGATCGTGCCGGTCGCGGTATCGATCTGGTTGTCAATCACCGTGAGCGTCCCCGAGTCCATCAGGGTCTTGTTGTCGCGATCCACCGCGAGAACCTCCAGTTCCGCGCCGCGTTTCTTTTCCTTCTGAATCTCGCCGAGGTTCTGCGCGGGCAGCGTGAAGACGAGGGAGATCGGCTGGATCTGCGTGATGACCACAAGCCCGCGCGTGTCGGACGCGTGGACGACATTGCCCTTGTCAATCAGCCGCATCCCGACGCGACCGGCGAGCGGCGAGATGACAGTCGAATAGTCGAGCTGCACCTTCGTATTTTTCACCGCCGCCTCGTCGGCCTTCACCGTCGCATCGAGCTGCGCGACGAGCGCCTTCTGCGTCTCGTACTGCTGCGGCGAGATCACCTTTTTCTCGATCAGATCCGCGTTCCGTTCGAGGTCGCGGCGCGCGTTTTCGAGCAGCGCCTCGTCCTGCCCCTTCTTCGCCATCGCCTGCTCCCACTGCGCGCGATACGGCGCATCGTCAATCTGCGCGAGCACCATGCCGGCCTCCACGTCCTGCCCCTCGGTGAATTTCACATCCTTCAATTCACCATCCACACGCGGATGCACCGTCACCGTATTCAGCGCCTGCACCGTGCCGAGGCCGTCGAGGAAAAGGGGCACATCCTTTTGCATCACCACGCCCGCGACGATCGGCACCGGAAACTGCTTCCCCGCCTCCGGCCCGCCCTTCGCGGGATTCTGAGTCCGCAATGCGCGGATGCCGAGCGCCGTCAGCGCCGCGAGCGAGAGCGCCACGATCGTATTCCGGATCGCATGTCCACCGTGGCGCTCCGGCTCCGCAGCCGCACGCACCGCCGCCGCCGGATGATCGGCGGCGGGCTGCGACGGCTCGTGGGAATCTGGCATGGGATTGATGATCTGCGACATTTTTGGGAATGCGGACGGCAGTGAAAGCTGGGGCAATGTAACTCGCGAACCGCGCCAAACCTAAGGGAAAAGCTCGCGC
>BJFP01000164.1 GCA_014189875.1 Verrucomicrobiota bacterium
CCTTGCGCTGGCTCTTGTATTTCGTGATGCCCGCCGCCTCCTCGAAAATCGCCCGCCGATCCTCGGGCCGCGACGACAGGATCAGGTCAATCTTCCCCTGCTCCATGATCGAATACGCGCTGCGCCCGATGCCCGTATCCATGAACAGCGTGTGGATGTCCTTCAGCCGGCACGGCGTCCCGTTCAGCAGGTACTCGCTGCCGCCCTCGCGGAAAACGCGCCGCGTGATCTTCACCTCATGCCAGTCCAGCCCGAGCTGCTCCTCGCATTCGCTGAAAGTCATCGAGACCTCCGCCATGCCGAGTGCGGGCCGCGAATCAGTGCCGGAGAAAATCACGTCCGTCATCTCGCCGCCACGCAGCGCCTTCGCCGACTGCTCGCCGAGCACCCAGCGGATCGAGTCCAGCACGTTCGACTTGCCGCACCCATTCGGCCCCACGACGCACGTCACGCCGGGGTCGAAATTGAGGACGGTCTTGGGAGCGAAGGACTTGAATCCGAAGATTTCGAGGCTTTTGAGATACATGATTTAGGGAGAGAGAGGCTGTGAGTGAAAATGGGCGCGGCCAGCGGTTCGCTTGCGGCAACTGGATTTGGACGCTTCGGATGACGGTTCGTTCGGTGCTTTTGCAGGCTGCTCTTGGGAGGAAAACCGAGCAAATGAAGCCGCCCCGGAAATCCCGTGCAAGCACAATTACGAGTGGTCACACAAAACCCGGGCCACTGCATCTTGTGTAGAGTCTTCCGCCGGGAAGCCGATCCAACGTAGCTGCCGACGGCAGGAGGCGGGCTGACTTTTAAGACTGAAAAATTCCGTGTGTCGAAAGACGGAAGACGCATCAAAATCGCGGCAGCAGCGAGCAAATAGATGTCCGAGCGCGTGGTGAGCGTGTCATTTTCCCCGCGCGCCTGCTCGGGCGACATGTATTTCGGATTGCCGAGGATCGTCCCCTCCATCGTCATCGATCCGGTGTCGCTCGAATCGTTCGCCGCGCACACCCCGCTCCGTTCGGTCTCCTCGTAGATCGCGCCCTCCGCGGCGCGCGCCGGGACGAGGATCTTCGCCAGCCCCCAGTCCATCATGAGCACCTCGCCGTATTCGCCGAGCATGATGTTCTCCGGCTTCAGATCGCGGTGCAGCACCTTCTTGCTGTGCGCAAATGCGACGGCATCGCACACTTTTTGAAAAGCGGTGAGCAATGTCGCGGGCGGATACTGCTTCACCGCGGCGGCCTCGCCGTTCGCGAGCCGCTCGATCACGGCCTTCAGCGTTGCGCCCTTCACCAGCTTCATCGTGTAGAAGACCTGATCGTATTCATCCACGCTCAGCTCGTGGACCGGCACGATGTTCGGGTGCTCGAACTGCCCGGTGATCCGCGCCTCGTTGATGAACCGCTGGATCTCATCCTTCGATGCCGGCCCGAGCATCGTCTTCATCGCCACGCGCCGCACCAACGCCGCCTCCTTCGCATCGAGCACTTCGCCCATCCCACCCACGGCGACGATATTGCCGATGTCGTATTTCTTTTCCCGCAGCATCTCGGGCGGCAGCGCCTGCCCGACGAATGCCGTGGTCGGCGAAAGTGAAAGCTCCGACGCCTCCCGCGGCAGCCGCCGCAGCCGCCGCAGCCGCCGCAGCCGCCGCAGCTCGATCGTCGCCGCGCCGCACTGGACTTTCTGGTTCGGTCTCAGCCGTGTCCGCCCATGCACCGGCTTGCCGTTCACGCGCGTGCCGTTCGACGAACCGAGATCCTCGATGAACGCATTGTCGTAGTCGAGGATCAGCTTTACATGTTGCCGCGAGACCTGCCCCGCCTCGACGCACACGGCGCAGTCGAGGTTCCGCCCGATGACATAGTCGCCAGGCCTGAAAAGATAACCCGAATGCTCCGTTCCCCCCACGGTGACCAGGACTTCAGCCTGGGGTGCAGCCATGCCTGTCCAGTGTCAGGCCGCGATACGATGTTCAAGACTGATAAGCGTCGCATTTTGCATGAGCTGCAAATCGCGACGCTCATCCGTGGACGCGCCTACTTTTCCGTCATCGTGAACGCCCCGTCCCAATCCGCGGACGGCGGCGTCTCAGCGTAGAGATCGCAACGCGTCGCATACATCGCGCACAGCGGATCGTCCTTCAGCTCTTCGCCCAGCTTGCGGAAAACCTCCGCAGCCTCGCGGAACATCCGCGCGTGATAGAGATCCACCGCGCGGTGATATTCCGCCAGCCACACCGGCGCGGGCGCGGGCTTCTCGCCGAGCACGGTGAAGACCGCGGTGGCCTTCGATTTTCCCTTCAGCCGCAACGAATCCACGCGCCGGAAGTGAAAGCGATCCCGCGTGAGTTCCTCGATGGTTTCCTCCACGAGCATCTCGGTCTTTAGATGCTTCGTCGCGCCCTCGAGCCGCGCGGCGGTGTTCACGGTGTCGCCCAGCGCGGTGAAATTCATCCGCTGCGGATGCCCCACGCTGCCAAGAATCGCCTCGCCCTGCTTGATGCCGATGCCGATGCCCAGTATGCGGCGGCCTTCCTGATTGGCCCATCGTTCGTTCAACTTTTTCAGCGCATCGCTCATGCGCAGCGCCGTGCGCACGGCCTCGTAGGCGCCGGTCGCAGGGTCGAGCTTCCGCGTGTCGCCCCACGCGGCGAGCACTGCGTCGCCGATGAAGTTTTGCAGTGTGCCGCCCCCCGCGAGCACCGCCTCGACCATCTCGAAGAAATACTCGTTAAGCTGCGCGATGAACTCCTCGGGCACCGCCTCCTCCGTCATCGCTGTGAATCCGCGGATGTCGGAAAAAAGCACCGTCACGATCCTGCGCTGCCCTTTCACCGCGCCGGCAAATTTGTCGCTTTCCGCCAGTACGAGGTCGGCGACATTTTTCGAGACATACTTGTCGAGCATGGAACGGACGCGGTTGCGTTCGTTCCGTTCGAGGAAAAAATCCCAGCCGAGGCATCCGACGCCGCTCAGAGTCAGCGCGATCAGCGGCGCGACCATCGGGATGATCAGGTTCGCGTGATTGTAGAGGAGATACGCAGTCCCGAGCCATGCGACATTTGCGGCCACAAATGAACCGAGTCGCGCGAGCGGCCCGCGGAACCAATGGCAGAGCGCCCACGCCAGCGCACCGGCGGCGGCGATGAGCGCCCACACGACGGGCGCCGGAGTCTCGCGGAGGAATGCGCCCTGGAGTGCGGCATTGATCGCATTGAGATGCACCTCCGGCCCTGCCATCGAGCCGAATGGCGTCGGCTGCACATCGTGGAACCGATCACCCTGCGGGCCGATGAGCACGATTTTTCCGCGAAAGAACTCACCGTTCCCGTAGCGCGCACGCGTCCATTGCTTCGCATCGAAGATGTCGCAAAGTGAGCGCGGCACGAACGTGTTTCCAGGGCCGGCGAAGCGGATGCGGTGCGGCTCGATCGGCCGCGGCACCAGGGCGCCATGCCCGGATTTTTTCAGCGTCTTTCCTGCCAGCGAATCGAAGGTGTCCTCGTCGGCTTCCGGCAGTCCCCCTCCCCCGAAGACGTCCGAGGCCCTCACGCCGTAGTGTGCGCGACGGACGACACCGTCGAGGTCCGGCCAGAAATTTACATAAGCAACGCGGTTGTCCGCGGGCTTGGTCACTTTGATCAGCGACTGCGTGGGCATCGCGTGCATCGCGATGGCCCCTCTCACGCGCGTGCCGCTGTCGAAATTGCTGCCGATGATCACGCGGTCGCGATACTTTTCCAAGGCGGCGCGAAACTCGGGATCGGCATCGGTCTCGTTGAGGAAAAGCAGATCCATCACGACGACCTTTGCGCCCGCATCGAAGAGGCGGTCCAGGATGAGCGGATACACACTGCGCCGCCAAGGGAAGCCGCTCTCCATGAGCTTCAGCGCGGGCGTCGCCTCGATCTCGGAAAGCTCGATATGATCGAGGCTCGTGGATGCCTGATCAATCGCGAGAAAAACGACTTCCGAATTCACCGGGGCACGCTTTCCGACATTCGCCAGCACGTCATCCGCGGAAAATTCAAGATCGTGCAGCGGTTTGAAGTATCGCTGCGCGACACTCACCGCCAGCGTGCAGACCGCGCAGATCGCGATCAGCGCCTTGCGGCTGTATCGGCGAAACGCGGATTTCAGAGGAGGAGTGGCCGGGGTCACAGTGGCGTTCGGTGGATTGTAGTCGGGCCGCGATGCTGTTCAGTCTTGCACACCGGCGCAATCTATTGATTCTGCCATCGTGAATCAAAAGCACTACCTCAAGACCGTATCCCTCGCGTGGTCGCTGCTCGCTGCGCAATCGTGGGCACAGGACCCCGGCGCGCAAGCGGAACAGACACGGATGCGCGTCCGCTCGGCCGGCGCGTCTCTGGAGATGTCCGGCCAGCCAAAGGACGACAAGTCAAACCGCGCCCAAGCAACCCCCGGCGACTCCGATCTTGGCTCACAGTTCATCCTCCCCGCCGGCGACCCCGTCCTCCCGTGGAGCCTCTTCGCGACCGCATCCGAATACTACACCACCAACGCGACCCTCTCACGCAACAACAAACAGGCCGACGGCTATTTCTTCGGCGAGGTCGGTCTGCGCCACGAAGTCAAACTCACGGACGACCTCACCTTCGAGGCCATCTTCCGCCAGGGCTTCTTCCGCTACCACAGCCTCTCCGCGCTGAATTTCAACAGTCTCAACGCCGGAGCCGGCGTCTTCTACAACCTCACGGAGCTGTGGGACATCACCCTCTTCGGACGCTATAACTTCGAGTGGAACACCAACAGCCGCTCCAGCCGCGACCTCCTCACCGGGCACACCCTCACCGTCGGCGCGCAGAAAACTTTCGCATGGCAGGGCGGAAATTTCATCTATGTCGGCTATTCGAGCATCTTCGAATGGGCGCAGCAGTTCGCCGCGCAGCGGAACGAACACAGCCTCTATTTTGGCGCGCAGGCCCACCTCACCAAATCGCTCGACGGCGACATCTACGCGCGGTTCGCGCTGTATGACTACCGGCAGGGCGGACGCAAGGACTTCAATACCACCGCCACCGCCGCCCTCACCTATCACTTTAACAGGCAGTTCTCCGCAAATGCCTCCTTCACCTACGTCATAAACCGGTCCAATCGCTCGGCCTCCAACTATGATGCCGCGAACAGCGGCGGCGGCATCAACTTCAAATATCAATTCTAGTCACCCATGAAAAGACACCTCCTATCCCCCATCCTCGCGGCGCTGTTCGCCGTCGCAACACCTGCCCTCCAGGCCGCTCCGCTCAAGGACGCGAAAATCACGCGCATCGTCAACGACGTGAAAACCGCCGGAGAGGGAAAGGCACCCACTAGGGCATCCCTGAACGATACCGTGCTGCCGGGCGTTGCCGTCCGCACCGGCATAGACTCCCGCACCGAGCTGCTCTTCAGCGACCAGACCATCACGCGTCTCGGAGCCAATTCAAACTTCACCTTCAATGAAGGAACGCGCGAGATGTCGCTCTCGAAAGGCGTGATCATGCTCCAGGTCCCCAAGGGCCTCGGCGGTGCAAAAATCCAGACCGCCGCCGTCACCGCCGCCATCACCGGCACCACGATCCTCTTGGAAGTTGGGCCTAAGTTCACCAAGCTGATCGTCGTCGAGGGCACCTGCACTCTCACGCTCAAAAATGGCAAATGGAAACGCAAGGTGAAGCTCACCGCAGGCCAGGAAATCATCGTGCCAAATGACGCCATCGAGTTGCCCAAGACGTTCTTCATCAACCTGAACATGCTCGTGAAAACCTCGGCTCTCCTCGCCGGCAAATGGGGCGCACCGCTCGACGAACGCCAAATCGCAGCCGCCATCCTAGCCCAGAACCGGCAGTTCTTCGGCCAGCCTAACATCCCCTTCACCGCCACCGGAAGGAAGCCCTCCTTCATCTCCGACATCCCGCGACAGGAAACGCTCCAGATCCCGACGCAGCCCGTCACCCCGGTGACGACACCTCCGCAACCCGGTCCCGCCGGCGAGTCCGTGCCGCCAAACGGCTAATCCCCTGCCCCAGTCCGCAGACCGGCACAGACCGGCTCGATGACGCGATGGCGCGCGGCTTTGACGGCGTGTATCTCGACATCGTGGACGGCTTCGAGACATTCGAGCAGGTGGGCAAGGATTACGTGGATGTTCGCGTGAACCCGGAGACGAAGCAGAGCTACCGCCGCGACATGGTGGAGTGGTGAAAGCCATCGCCGCCCGCGCCCGCGCGAAGAATCCCTCCGCGTTCGTCATCCCGCAGAACGCTTCGCAGCTTCTCGCTTATGCGGATTTTCTCGAAACGATCAGCGACATCGGCATCGAAGACCTCTTCACAAACGGTAACAAGCTCCAGCCCAAGTCGCATACAAGCGACGTGCTCAGGCATTTGAAGAAAATGACCGGAGCGAAGAAGCCTGCGCTGCTGATCGCGTATCCGAAGACAGCGGAGCGGCAGGCGCTGCCCAGGAAACTGACGGCGGAGAACGGACTCGTCTGGCTGGTGATGGATCGTCAGCTCAAGACGCTCGGGGAGTCCGGAAGGTAATACAATCGACACGGGCGGTGAAACTGCCGGAAAGTGATGTCCGATGCAGGATGCTCGACGACCGTTTAAGTCTGGATGAGCGACGAGCATCCAGCATCTGCCCTTGTCGCAGGCTGACCGTGAAATTCGTATAATTCTTGCAATGTCGCCTGTTCAATCTCGCGGAACTGGCTGCTGACCTGTGTAGCCATTGAAAACTGACCGGCCGTCGAGCAACCGGGTGATGGCGCTCCAGTACTGCCCTTCACTTTCCTGCCTGCATCTGTTGCTTGAGCCGCGCAAGGTTGCGCTCGATGCGTTCGATGTATCCGTTGGGACCGTTGGGATAGGGGTCGTTGAGATAGCTGCACACGTTCTCGAAGTCATTCGTGATCTTGGGAACGACGTAATACTGCCAGAAGCCGTGGGTTTTTCCCATCATGTCCGCGAGGCTCTCGAAGCGGAAACTCCTCGGCGAGCTGCCGGGGTCAAACCGCGCCGCTTCCTCGAATTCCATATACAAGTCGGGCAGCCGTTCGATGTAATTTTCCGGCGCCATCTGCCCGAGCAGGTCCGCCGTGGCGAGGGCAAATCCGGCGATCCTTTCCTCGGCGCTATGGAACGGGATGGCTGCGATGCTGGCATTGACGCCCGTACACCGGATCATGTGCCGGACGGGGGCGATGTCGGTCTTTGCCCACCCTTTGACCGTGAGGAAGTCTTCCGCAAATGCGCCGCTCCGCGCGACGTGGATGGCGGTGTATTTTGCGCCGGTCCCCTCGTTGTCGCCGGTGACCTTCAGATAGCCGGTGTCGTGGAAAAGGATGGCGACGAGGGCCATCTCGAACATCCGCTGTGAAATCGCCGGGGTCGCGTTTGCGCGATGCCGCCCGCGGAGGATGTGCATGAGGCAGAGGGTGCCTTGCAGCGTGTGCTCGAAGTCGTGATAGGCGGAATCAATGGCCTGGTATCCCTCGAATCTTCCCTCGAAGCACTGAGCGGCCCACTCGAATGCATCGTGGACGACGGCCACATTTCCCTGGGGGAATAGATCGGTGTAAATGGCCGCTGCCTCGGCTTCGACGGCGCGCGCGTTCTTGGTGTCCACCGGGTTGAACATCTGCGCACGATAGCTGGCCCCGGATTTTTTCCACGCTCTTTTTTTATTCTTCTCCGGTTGCTTGGCGAACGATGGGCATCAAGGCGCAGAACGCTTCTGTGCTCCTGGATTTTTTCCGGCGCGATATTTCTTGCAAACTCAGGACGAAGATGACACGCGTTCAGAAGCCATTCAGCCATCCGGGAATGGTGCCGCAATCAGCCGAAACGCGCGCCAGTTCCCCAATCACAGTCACCCCACGATTCTCATACTCCAGATGCCGCACGACTGCCTGATTCCGGCCCGCTCCCCGCACAGCCCGTCCTGCGCGCCGCTCCGGAAGAATCATGCCGCGACTGTCGCCGGATTCATGTTCCGGGCTTGCGGCTTTTTTCACAATAAGAGGCTGATACTGCTTTTCGTCCTGGCCGCTGCGGCAGTGCTGGCGATGCCCGCTGCGGTGGCCGCGCCGCTCACCGGCGCCCGGATCACGCACATCGTCAACGACGTGAAAACGGTCTCTCCCGAAAAGCCGCCGCAGTCCGCGGCACTGAATGAACTCGTGGAGCCGGGAAAGGCCGTGCGCACGGGGATTGATTCACGGACCGAACTGCTCTTCACCGACCAGACGATCACGCGCCTCGGCGCAAATTCGCACTTCACCGTGAACGGCGGCACGCGCGAGATTTCGCTCTCGAAGGGCGTGATTTTGCTCCAAGTGCCGAAAGGCTCGGGCGGCGCGAAGATTCAGACGAATGCAGTGACCGCGGCCATCACCGGCACCACCATCTTGTTTGAAATTCTGAACGGGTTCACAAGGCTCACGGTGCTGGAGGGGACGTGCATTCTTGTCCTGAAGAATGATCAGCTGAACCGCAAGACGACCGTCACCGCCGGCCATCAGGTCCGGTTCTCAAACAACGCGACGGAGATCCCTGCACCCCAGCGCGTGAGCCTGCGCGTGATCTTCAAGAATTCGCCGCTGCTTGCCGGCGCGTGGGGCGTGCGACTCGACCAGACGCACCTCGCCGCAGCCCTCGCCGCGCAGGACGGGATTGATTTCGGCGGGATCGGCATCCTCAAGGTAAATGGCGTCGTCCTGGTGAACAAGAAGCCGGCGAAGAACGGCGACACCATACGCTCCGGCGACATCATCGAGACCTCCGCGGATCAGACGCTGATCATCGTCGTGACCGGCGGCGGCGAGATTTTCATAGGCATGAACACCCGCGCCCGGATCGGCGGCGGAGGCAACGACCCCGTGACGGCCACCGCGCTGTTTGGAAATGTGAAGACCTTCGGGCTGGAATACACCAACGATGACACCGGGTATTTCGAGGTGGATCTCGGCCCCTATCTTCTTGCGCTCGGATTTGGAAATGTCATCGGTCCATTCGGCGGCAGCTCATCGGCGAGCGGCGGCGTGATCACCGTGGCGCAGCCCAACGGAGAGATCTGGCTGTACGACAACTTCAGAAGATTCCTCGGAGTCCAGAAACCCTGATCGCAGGGCGCATCCGCGAGGCAGGGCGAGCGCGTCAAAAATGTGGATGGCGGTGACGTGGTAAGCGACGACTCTGGAACTGTGAGCGCCGACGTTGAGGGCAATCAATGTTAGATGCTCTGGCGATCCACGGGGCGTT
>BJFP01000165.1 GCA_014189875.1 Verrucomicrobiota bacterium
CTCGGCTCCGAACGCATTCATCCGCGTGTCGCCGCTTTCCGGCGTGCCGGTGCAAAACGCCCGCGCGGGGCATCCGTGAAAGACCCATTCCACCCGAACGCGACCGTGACATCACAACCCCAGACATGCCGTGGCGTCGGACGGCGGAATTTTCTGTAGGCGGGCGTGATGGGCTTTGGCGGGCTGACTCTCGCGCACATGCTCCGCGCCGAAAATGCCGCGGGGACTCGCTCGTCGAGCAAGGCGGTCATCAATATCCACCTCGACGGCGGGCCGCCACAGATGGAGCTGATCGATCCGAAGCCGGACGCGCCGTCGGAGATCCGCGGCGAGTTTGGATCGATCCGCACAAAGATCCCCGGCTTCCACGTCACCGAGCTTCTGCCGAGCTTCTGCCGAGGCTCACGGCGAATGCGGGCAAGTATGTCTTCCTCCGTTCGCTCGTGGGCGCGGACGGGAAGCACGACGCCTTCCAGTGCCAGTCGGGCTTCACGGAAAAGGATCCCGTGAATGTCGGCGGGCGTCCCGCGATGGGATCGGTCGTGAACAAGCTGCTCGGTAAAGCGCGCGACACCGCGCCCCTTTTTTGGACCTCATGCAGGGCCGGCCATTCGTTCGGAACAGCGCGCGGCCCGGTTTCCTCGGCGCGACGCACTCGGCGTACCGCCCGGACATTTCGCACCTTTTTCCCCTCGCTCTATCCAGCGGCATGTTGGCCGAACTCGAAAAGCAGAGTCATGGCCGCAGCGACAGCCTCGCACTCACGGACGGTCTCACGGGGCGCAGGCTCGAGGATCGCGTGGGCCTGCTGCGCGATCTCGACACGCTTCGGCGCGAGGTGGATGCGAGCGGCTCGATGGACGAGCTCGACAAATTCACGCAGCGCTCAACGGGCATCCTCACCTCGGGGAAATTTGCAGACGCGCTCGACTTCGCAAAGGAAGACCCGCGCGCGCTCGAACGCTACGCGCCGCGCATCGCGATACCCGAGATGCGCGACACGATGGAAAGCCCGAAGTGCGCGCAGAAATTCCTGCTCGCGCGCAGACTCGTCGAGGCGGGCGTGCGCTGCGTGAGCCTGAGTATCGGCGACTTCGACACGCACGAGGATAATTTCACGCGCATCCGCCGCCTCGGTATTGACGCGCGCCGCGAGACGATCACCGACACGACCGGACGTCCGCATAATCTCGTGGATGTCGGCAGACCGATCGAAGAACTGATCTGAACAGCGTCCGTCCGCGCCGCCGCCTGGCGGCTTTCAAAAAGTACCGACGGAGGGGCTCGAACCCACACATCCTTGCGGATACCAGATTTTGAGTCTAGCGCGTCTGCCAATTCCGCCACGTCGGCTTTTGAAACGAGGGCGCAAATTAGGAAAGCCGCGTCACCTTTGCAAGCCCCGAGGCGGGCCGAGGATTTCCATCGCCACGAATGCGCCGCGCAGGTCGGCGGGCTTTTGCAGGAGCCTGCGCACGCTGGCGATGAGCGGATTGATGTCGCGCTCGGTGACGCTCGTGGTCCCGGCTGCGCCGCTGGCGAGGTGCGCGGGCCTGTCGGGCGTGTTTAGGGGATCCATCGTGACATTCACATTTATCGCGCTGAATTCGCCGGAGATTTTTTCGATGGATGACGCAGCTTCCTCGATGCGTCCGGCGCGCTGCATCTCCTCGGGTTCGCGCACGGGGAGCGGCCTCGGCATCGCTTTTGCGCGAGCCTTCGCGACGGGCTTCGGCGACTTCATCCGCTGCTCGATGGGCTGGGCGGTGTGCCGCGAAATCTGCGGCTGCTGCCGCGGGCTCACGATCGCCGGAGCGGGTGCGGGCTGCGGGCGCTGCGGCTGCGCTGGCTGCGGGACGCCGAGCGATTCCATGAAACGGCGGAGGCGTTCCTGTTCGTCGGTGCCGCGCTGGCCTTGTGGCACTGGCTGCTGCGGCCGCGGGGGAGCCTGCGTCGGGGTGTTCGTTGCCTCGTGATCTTTCTTCTTCTTTTCGATCAGCCAGTTGATCACGCCGACGATCGCGGCGACGACCACAAAGATCAGCTTTGGCTCGATGCCTGAGGCGAGGGGGATCATTTTCCGCCTTCGGTGCCGCGCGGCGCGCCGGCGATGGTCTCACGCATCGAGGTGTCGGCCTGCACGTTTTTCATCTTCATGTAGTCCATGATGCCCATGTTCCCGCTGCGGAACGCATCCGCCATCGCGAGCGGAATCTGCGCCTCTGCCTCGACGACCTTTGCGCGCATCTCCTGCGTGCGCGCGTGCATCTCCTGCTCGGTGGCGACGGCCTGCGCGCGTTGCGCCTCGGCGCGGGCCTGTGCGGTGCGCTTGTCGGCCTCGGCCTGCTCGGCCTGGAGTTTCGCGCCGACGTTTTCGCCCACGTCCACGTCGGCGATATCAATGGAGAGGATTTCAAACTGCGTGCCGCTGTCGAGGCCCTTGGCGAGCACGGTCTTGGAAATGCGATCCGGGTTTTCGAGCACGTCCTTGTAGGTCGCGGAGGAACCGATGCTGGTCACGATGCCTTCGCCGACGCGGGCGATGATGGTCTCCTCGGTCGCGCCGCCGACGAAGCGATCGAGGTTCGTGCGCACCGTCACGCGCGCCTTCACTTTCACGCCGATGCCGTCCTTCGCCACGGCGTCGATCGTCATGCGGCCCGCGGCGGGGTTGGGGCAGTCGATGACTTTCGGGTTGATGCTGGTCCGCACGGCTTCGAGCACGGTCTTGCCGGTGCCTTTCGTCGCGAGGTCAATGGCGCACGCACGGTTCCAGTCGAGCGTGATGCCGGCCTTGTGCGCGGCGATGAGGGAGAGGATGCAGTTGTTCACGTCGCCGCCCGAAAGGTAATGCGCCTCGATGGGATCGGTGTTGAGATCGAGCCCCGCTTTGATCGCCGTGATGCGCGCATCCACGATCTGCGCGACCGGCACGCCGCGCAGTCGCATCGCGATCATCGTGATCATGCCCACCGACGCGCCCGCGGCGATCGAGCGGATCCAGATGCCGACGAAATTGAAAAGGAGCAGCGCGATGCCGAGTAGGACGACGATGATGACGCCGATGGTGACCGGATGTGTGAGGAGGCTGCCGGCGTCGGCGATGAGGATAGGGATGTTCATAAGGTGTGCGGCGTTTTAGCGGCGCACCATCGCGGACGGAAGGGGAATCGGTATGCGATGGGCTGAATGCTCAGCCGGAACGATTCAGTTCGTGCGGTGATTTTTAAACGCTGAGGCGCGGAGGCGGGCGGGGAGGGCCGCAGAGGGAAAGGGTGGAACTGCCCGCACCGTTCGTTGCGGCTCCATCCCTCCTCTGCGCGACTTTCAAATTAACTCCGCGCCTCTGCGTCTGAAACGTCCCGCGCCAATTTCCAACTGAATCGTTCCGGCTCAGCCCTTACGGAAGCACCACGAGCGGTAGGACAGCGTGCCTTTTTGAATGGCGACATAGACGCGCGAGCCGGGGACTCCGGCGAAGTCGCGACCGAGCGCGTGCATGAAGCGCGGCAGCCGTTCGCGGATCAGCGTGAGGCTGCGTTCGGCGTTGCGCTCCATTCCTTTCAGCACGTTTTGCCCGATGTCGCGCGTCTGCACGACGGTGAGCGGTGCGGCGGCGATGTCGCGGTCCCATTCGGCGAAGGTCTCGCTGAAGCGGAAGTCCGTGTAGAGAAAGTGTCCGCCGGGGCGGAGCACGCGCGCGACTTCGCGGAGGAAGCGCGGGAAATCGGGGTAGCAGTGCGAGGCCTCCACATTGATCACCGCGTCGAATGATGCATCCGCGAACGGCAGCTTCTGCGCGTCGCCTTGCATGAAGCTCAGCCCCGGCACCGCATGCCGTTGCTGGCAAAAGCGGATGCCGGTGGGATTCAGATCCAGCCCGGTGTAGCTCGCGGGCTGCATCGTGCGCGTGATCCACGATGCGCCGCCGCCGTGGCCGCAGCTCACTTCGAGGACGTTTTTTCCGCGCAGCTCCACCTGCGATGCGACGTGGTGGTAGAGCTGGATGGAAGCGCGGTTTGGCTCGTCCTCCGCAGCGAGCGGCAGGGCGACGGGCGGCTCGCTGTCGAACGCGTAATTGAGGAACAGAACCTCATCGCCGCGGAGCCGTCGCGTGAGGAACGGATACCACAGCCGCCAGATGGCCTTGCGGATGAACCCGATGTTGAGAAGACGTTCGATGATGGACATGAGCCGCGTTGAATAGGGCAGGGGAGGCGGTGTGCGCCAGCGCCATTCGGGCATGATGATTTCCAGCCGGTGCGGATGGCCATCGGCGCGAACTTCAGCAAACCCTGCGAGGGAACACGGGCTTCCAGCCTGCGCGCCGCACAGCCAGGATGGCTGTGTTCCGTTCCGATCCCCCCGGGAAAAGAACTCGCGCGCGTGGCGGGCGCGGCGCTATGCATCGGCCATGAGGATGCCGTTCATTTTGCTATTCTGTGCACTGCTTGCCGGGTGCTCGAAGCGTGCTGCCTCGGACTCGGATGCGGGGAAGGAAATCGTGAAGGAAACGCCAGCGCCGATGCCAGCACCTACGCCAGCGCCGACGCCGACGCCGACGCCAGCACCGACGCCGACGCCTGCGCCGAGGATTCCGGTGGACACTTTGGAATCAATTCTCGAAGCCGCCGGCCGCGGCGATGCGGTGGCGCAGGCGAAGCTCGGCGCGATGTACGCGGACGGCACCGGTGGCGCGGCGAAGGACGATGCGACAGCAATCGAGTGGCTGCGGAAAGCTGCTGCGCAGGATGACACTTCGGCGCAGGCTCGGCTCGGTGCGATGTTTGCAGAGGGAAAATGCGCGCCGAAGGATCAAGGCGAGGCCGTCGCATTCATGGGGAAAGCCGCCGCTGCCGGGAATGCCGCGGCGCAGTCGCGGCTCGGTGTGATGCTCGCGGAGGGCGCCGGCGTCCCGAGGGATCTGGCACGCGCGGCGGTTCTGATCGAGAAGGCCGCGGTGCAGGGCCATGCAGTCGCGCAGTTCAATCTCGGCGTGATGTTCGCGATGGGCAACGGCGTGCAGAAGGACGAGGCGAAGGCGGTCGGGTGGTATGAGAAATCCGCGACGCAGGGCTACGCTCCTGCCGAGGCAAATCTCGGTGCCATGTATGCCGAGGGGCTCGGCGTGGCGAGGGACGAGACGAAGGCCGTCGGGTGGTTTCAGATGGCCGCAGCGCAAGGGCACGCGGTCGCGCAGTTTAATCTCGCGATCCGTCACGCGGGAGGAATCGGCACGCCAAAGGACGAGGCGAAGGCCGCGGAGTGGCTGCAAAAATCAGCGTTCCAAGGCTACCCCGCCGCGCAGTTCAATCTCGGCGTGATGTACGCGAACGGCATCGGCGGCCCGAAGAATCCGGTGCGCGCGCTCGTGTGGTACACGCTCGCGGCGCGGCAGAATGACCCCGAGGCCGTCACGGAAAAGAACGCGCTCGATGTGCTGCTGAGCGATGAGCAGAAGGCCGAGGCGCAGAAATTTCTGACGGAAGTGCTCGGCAAGATGCCGGGGAAGTAGCGCTTTGGCATCAGCAGCGCGCGCGGGCTTGCATTCCGCGCCTAAGCCAGCACGTTGCGCGCGCTCATTTAGCACACATGAAAACCCCGCTCATCCTCACCTCCCTGTTCACGCTCACAGCCATCGGCATCGCCGCCGAGCCCGCGAAAAATACGCCCGGCATTTCCACCACGCCGCCTGCGCTCACTGGCGAATGGGTGAAGCAGCAGATCACGCCGCATTTCTGGGCCGAGGGCGCGTGCGTCGGCGATGTGAACAAGGACGGCAAGATGGACGTCCTCAGCGGGCCGTTCTGGTACGAGGGGCCGGACTTCACGAAGCGCCACACGATTTACCAGATGGAGAAATCTTTCGCGGTGAAAAAGCAGGACGGCACCGAGGAAAAAATTCCCGGCTTCGAGGGATTCCTCAGCGGGAAAAATTCGTATTCAAACAACTTCATCAACTACGCGTACGACATCAATGGCGACGGATGGGTGGACTACGTGGTCATCGGCTTCCCCGGCGCGGAGACGTTCTGGTTCGAGAACCCAAAGGGCAAGGACGAGCCGTGGCAGCGGCGCACGCTCCTCGCTTCAACGGACAATGAATCGCCGATGTTTGTGGACATCACGGGCGACGGAAAGCCCGAGCTGCTCTGCATGAACGGCGGCTTCCTCGGCTATGCGGAGGCGGACTGGAGCAAGCCGGGCGAGCCGTGGAAATTTCGCGCGGTCTCTCCGAAGGGGCCGTACCAGAAGTTCACGCACGGCATCGGCTATGGCGATGTGAATGGCGACGGGCGCGTGGACATTCTCGAATCCGGGGGCTGGTGGGAACAGCCGGCGAAATGGGATGGCACGACGCCGTGGACTCTCCATGGGGCGCAATTTGGCGGCGGCGCGCAGATGTACGCCTTCGATGTGAATGGCGACGGCAAGGCCGATGTGATCACCAGTCTCGCAGCGCACGGCTACGGCCTCGCGTGGTTCGAGCAGACGAATGATGGCGGTGTGCAGGGCTGGACGAAGCACATGATCACCGGCACGAAGCCCGGCGAAGGCGAGACCGGCATCATCTTTTCGCAGCCGCATGCGATCGATCTCGTGGACATGAACGGCGACGGCGTGAAGGACATCGTGACTGGCAAGCGCTGCTGGGCGCACGGCCCCGGCGGCGATCCGGAGCCGAATGCGCCGTTTGTCCTGTACTGGTTCGAACTCAAGCGCCAAGGCGGGAAGGCGAGCTTCATCCCGCACATCATCGACGACAACAGCGGCGTCGGCACGCAGGTCATGGCCGCGGACGTGAACGGCGACGGCAAGCTGGATGTGGTCGTCGGCAACAAGAAGGGCGTCTTCGTCCACACGCGGAAGTAGCGCGCATTTCAAAAACCTGTGGCTGTTCGCGGGTGCCGGTCACGCCGCCGGCGATGCTGCGCTGCGCGCGTTCAAAGAGGCTGCGGGACTTGGCGTATCGGTCGGCCATCGCGAGGGGGGATAGTTTCGGCAAGCGGACCGCGGCGCAAATGACAACAGTGCTGCTGCGACGGGGCGCGCTTCACGGCTTGCGCACAAATTTCTGCACGCGCTTCCCCGACGCCTCCGCGACATACACCGCGCCATCGGGCCCGACTGCGATGTCGTGGCCGAGCTGAAATTGCCCCGGCCCCTTGCCCGGCGCTCCAAATGTGTCCAGCACGCGCCCCTCGGCGTCCAGCTCCACGACCTTGCCGCGCTCCGCAGGTTCCGCCGAGGGATCGCCGCCATCCACGCTGAAGACATGATTGTCCGCGCCGACCGCGACGCCGTACGGGCGGCCGATGTGCGGGGCTTTCCACTGCGTGAGAAATTTTCCCCGCGCATCGAAGACTTGCAGCCGCGAGTTTGTCCGGTCGCACGCAATCACGCGGCCATGCGAGTCCACGGCGATCCCGTGCGGGAGATTGAACTGCCCCGGCGCGTCGCCCTTGCCGCCCCACTCGAATTCATAGCGCCCGTCCGCCGCAAATTTCACCACGCGCGTATTCTTGTATCCGTCGCTCACGTAGAACGAACCATCGGCCAGCACCGCGACGTCCGTCGGCAGATTAAAGTGCGAGCGGTCGTCGCCGGGCTTCGCACGCTCGCCGAGCGTGAGCAGCAGCTTGCCGTCGTGCGTGAACTTGAAGACCTGATGCAGCCCCACATCGGTGAGCCACACATTGTCCTCCCGATCGATCGTGAGCCCATGCGGCATGATGAACTGCCCCGCGCCCCACGACGCGATCAGCTTCCCGCTCTTCGCATCAATGACACTCACCGTCGCCCCCGCAATCGGCTCGCTCGGAAACGGCGTGCTCCAAACGCGCTCGCGGCGATGAAAGACAAACACATGATTGTGCGAATCCACGCCCACGCCCGCGCACAATCCGAGCACGTGACCTTCCGGCAGCGACGGCCAGTCCTTCACGACTTCATGGTGAGGCTCGCCGGCCCGGAGCGGAATCGGCGTCGCCAGAAAGAGGGCCGCAAAAAATGAGATCCGGTGAGGCATGGGCGTGGTCATGGGAAAAGGGAGGCGGGGAATCGGAACGGATGGGAGAGCGTGGGGCGCCCGGAAGGAAAGAGCCAATTTCTCGCGGTTCTTAGTTCGCAAGAAAATCCCCGCGCGCGATGGAGCGCTGGCGTCCTCGCCGGCCACAGCCCGCGCGCAGCTTCAGTTCATCCCGCCGGTCCGTCTTGATCCGCTTCCCGCTCCGCACAGGAATCAGCGACGGAGCCAGCATCGTGCAGTGCACCTTGAGCTGCCCAAGCCGCCGCGCGATGACGAACCCCGTCGGCCAAGCCTCATAGCTCACCCGCACCTCAAAGGCAACACTGGAGCCATGCGTTGCAATTACGATTCTCCGTCCTGTTTTCAACTGATTTCGGTATCAGTGCTCAGTGCTCAGTGCTCGGATGTCTTGAATCTGAGCACTGAGAACTTTCCCCGCCCAAGCAGCACCCCGGCCACAGCGGGTCACGACCGCCCCGCGCGCCGCCAAAGCCCCCGGGGCGGAAAAATGCGCGCTTTCTTTATCAGGGATTGCTCATTAGGTATTGACAGCGAAAGGAAGCCTGCGAAAATATCCCCATGAAATGCCAAAACTGCGCCAGTGAAGAAGTAGTCAAGAACGGGAGCAGTCGGCATGGGCGGCAGCGGTGGTTGTGCCGGGCGTGCGGGAAGACCAGCGGGGAGAAGGATCACCGGCGGGTGGAGCCGGCGAAGCGGGCGTCCGCACTGGCCCACTACCTTGAGGGGGTGGGGCTGCGGGCGACCGAGCGACTGGTGGGGGTCAGCCACAATGCCGTGATGAACTGGGTGCTCGAAGAGGTGGAGGGCAAGGCGCTGGCCGCGGCCAAAGCGGATGAGGTCGAGTGGATCGAAGCCGACGAGTTATGGACCTATGTGGGCCAAAAAAAACGGCCTACTGGCTGTGGTGGGCTCTTGATCGTGTTACCAAGAAAGTCTGCGGATGGACGCTGGGGGATCGTGGAACCGAAACGGCCCGCCGCCTGGATGCGCAGCTTCCTCACGCCGGGCACATCACCTTCTGCACGGATTTCTGGCACCCCTACGGCCTGATCTTCGCCCAGCACCGGCATCTGCAAGGCAAGGCCCACACCTTCACCATCGAGAGTCACAATAACCGCCTCCGCGTTTACCTCGCCCGTCTTCGCCGCAGGACGCACTGTTA